>CAZODZ010000004.1:0-57832 GCA_964578745.1 uncultured Dehalococcoidales bacterium
CCAGAGGTGGTCTTCACGGAACAGGACGAACCGGAGGCAGAAACAGATGCGGACACTCGTTACAGGCGGAACAGGCTACATCGGCGCGGAACTGGTCCGTGCTCTCGTGAAGGGTGGCGACAGGGTCATCACATTCGGTCCCACAACCAACGCCAGGCGCATCGCCGACATCCAGAGCGACATAACGGTGGTGCGCGGCAACCTCGCGTACGCCTCCGAGGTATTCAACGTGGTGAGAGACCACCGCATTGAGCGCATTTTTCACCTCGGCTCCATGCTCAGCACACCATCGCAGATGAACCCCTGGGCCTCCTTTCAGGTGAATGTCGTCGGGACGATGAACGTATATGAGGCAGCGCGCCTGTTTGAGGTTGAGCGCCTTGTTTTCACGAGCACCATTGGTACTTTCGCTATCGGCGCGGGCAAGGTTGCTGACGACTACACGCTGCAGCGGCCTGCCACGATGTATGGCTCCGGTAAGCTCTACTGTGAATGCCTCGGCCGGTTCTACAAGAGCAAATTTGGACTCGACTACCGGGGTGTCAGGTTCCCCTCGGTTATTGGCCCGGGCACGACCCAGAGGACAGTCGCCCAGTACAACTCGTGGATGATCGAGTACCCTGCTCTCGACAAGCCGTTCGAGTGCTTCGTTACACCGGAGACGAAGGGACCTGCGATGTATTTCAAAGACGCGGTGAGGTCGCTGCTCATGATTGCCGAGGCCCCAGCTGAGAAGCTGCAGACACTTACCTACAACATCGGCGGTCTCGTGCCGACTCCGAGTGCCAGGGACATAGAGACAACGGTGCGCAAACATGTTCCCAATGCACGGATCACGTACAATCCGGACCCGCTCATCATGGACTACTATGCGTCGGCCAGGATCGAGACATTCGACGACAGCTGTGCCCGGAAGGAATGGGGCTGGCAGCCGGAGTTTGAGAACATCGACGACGTGGTGTCTGATTTCATTGAAGAGGTCCGCACCAACCCTGCGCAATACGGCCTCTAGGAGCAGCAACAGCAGCCGGAGCACGGACACACCGGCATCATGAAGGAGCCTGTTCATGCGACAGCGATTTGAGGGCAAGGTCATCATCGTCACCGGCGCCGGCTCGGGCCTGGGGCAGGATTACTGCTACGCATTTGCCCGCGAGGGCGGGCGGGTAATCTGCGCAGACATTGACGAGTCCGCTGCAACGCGAACAGCGGCGGCAATCAGATCCAACGGCGGCGCTGCAGTCGCAGTACGATGCGACGTAACTTCAGCATCAGACGCTGAACGGATGTCAGGTACGGCCCTTGAGCAGTACGGTCACATCACTGTGCTCATCAACAACGCCGGCGTCATCCGGCGGCGCAGTCTCACAAGGACAACCGAGGAGGACTGGGACCGGGAGATCGACACCGACTTAAAAGGGCCGTTCCTCTGCACACGAGCGGTTGTGCCACACATGAAAGACCGTGGCTATGGCAAGATAGTGAACATCTCGTCGGTTGCCGGCATCGTCGGTTGTATCTCGACCGCCTACGCCGCCTCAAAAGCAGGTATCAACGGCCTGACCCGCCAGTGGGCCCTTGAACTCGCGCCTTACGGCATCCGGGTCAACAGTGTGGCACCCGGTTACACAGCCACCCCTATCAATGCGAAGTTGCGTGAGACAGCTGCGGCAACACGCATCGGTGAGCGAATTCCACTTGGCTGGGGCAAGCCGTCAGACATCACGGCAGCCGTACTGTTCCTGAGTGCGGAGGAGTCAGACTATATCACGGGGCAGACCCTCGCCGTAGATGGAGGACTCACGACGACCGCCGATATGGGGCCGGACTATCGGACTTTCGACCAGTAGGACCCACGGCACCTACGCCGTGTGGCCGGGCAGACTTATCCATTCTCCCGGCGCAGGAACGAGGACTCTCGTCCAGGGAGCTGTGCGCTTCACCGCGGAGACAAATTCCGCCGGCTCAGCAGAGCCCAGCTCATAGTGCATCGGCACTACAGTACGCAGCTTCAACCACTCCGTGGCAAGCGCGGCCTCCTCAATACTCATCTCGGCAGGTATGCCCGGGAAGCCTGATATGGGCAGCAAGCCTGCCTCCGGCTTGTACAACTGGCCGAACAGCTTCATATCACTGAATATGGCCGTGTCACCGGGGTGGTAGACAGTACGCCCGGTTTCAGTCGTCACCAAGTAACCGTTCGGAAGGCCGGTGATAAGTTGTCCTTTGTACCGTGTACAGGAGACATGCTTGGACTCCACACATCGCACTACCACACCGCCGAGATCGCGAACCATGCCCCACACGGTGACACTGATCCGCTCAGGCGCGATGCCGCTGTCGAGCAGGATGTACTGGACCGCCGGGTCACAGACCACGTCCGCCCGTGACCGTCGCAGCAGCTCAAGCGTGTCCCCGAAATGATCCGGGGCGGCATGAGTGACGAGGATGAGGTCGACGTTCACAACATCGTCCAGCGGCACCGGAGAAATATTCTTTCCATTCCAGCCCGTGATACAGGGGTCGATGACAACCCTCTTGCCACCTTCGGTCACAATCTCAAATGCCGACGTGCCAAAATAGCGAAGACTCAGTCCAGGCATCGTCATTCATCCCTCTTCTCTGTAGCGTCTCTCGACGGCGGTCTCACGTCATCCGGCAGAGGGCATTCATACTTCCCACTGGTCGACCTTGCGAATTCCTCACGTGCCATCCTGACCTTCCCGGGTTGCGCAATCAGGTCGACTACCGTCAAGCCGAGCACCGCAGCAGCGCACAGCATGGCCCTGTGTCCGATGGACGACCCGCACGAGGCGACAGCCTGCCATGTGTGCAACTGGACGCCTAGAGGCATACAGCAGGCCGTCATCTGGGCCGTGGGGACGATATGAGAGACATCGCCAACATCAGTCGAGATAGGTTGCACCTCGCCTGCCGACAGACCACCGAGCGATTCAAACACATTTGTACATAAGACACCACCAAGCTCGTCGAAGGTCTTGCCAAGCGCCCTGGCCGCGTTCTCTACCGCGCCGGACGGGAGTGTCCGCACAAGCGCCTCTGCAAATTCGAAGTCACTCGCCGTGAACGCCGGTGCACCAACCAGTTTCATGTTCGACAGGAGGACTGCTTCCAGGGTCCTGTTGGGCAGGAAGTCATGGCAGCCAGCATCGAACTCCACCTCGAGTTCTGTGCCGGTCATCAACGCGGCACCACGTGCCACATTCAGCACCCGCTCGTAGACGTCCTTTACCAGTGCACGGTCGGGAGCACGCACGTAGTACCAGCTCTGCGCAAATGCGGGCACAATATTCGGCGCCTCTCCGCCGTGTGTCACTATGCAGTGGATCCGTACGTTCGCCGGTATGTGCTCCCGAAGGAAGTTCACCCCCACGTCCGTGAGCATGACAGCATCCAGTGCGCTTCGTCCGGCTTCCGGCGCGGCACCAGCGTGCGCCGACACGCCGTGGAAGCTCAACTTGAAGGAATTGAGCGCCGCAGATGACGCAGACCAAACTGTGTTGCCATACATCGGATGCCAGGTGAGTGCGGCATCCAGGTCGCTGAACATCTCCTCGCGGGCCATGAAGACCTTGCCCATGAGCGTCTCCTCAGCCGGACATCCATAGTAGCGAACAGTACCAGGCAGACCAGCCTGCTGAAGTGCCGCAGCCGCGCCGAGAACAGCTCCAAGGCTTGCCACACCGAGAAGATTATGTCCGCAGGCATGGCCCGGAGCACCCTCCACCAACGGTTCCCGTGTTGCACTGACCTTCTGCGAAAGGCCGGGCAGCGCATCGTACTCGCCCAGGACGCCAATCACCGGCTGCCCTGTACCACGCTGCGCCATGAATGCGTTCGGGATACCGGAGGCATCACGTTCCACTGAGAATCCCTCGCGCTGCAGCACATCGGCCAGCAGGCTCGAGGCGTATGCCTCCTTGAATCCCAGTTCGGGGTGCTCCCATATGCTGTCAGCAAGTCGCACAAGCTCTGCCGCATTGGTTTCTATCCACCGGAGTACTTCATCTTTCTGAACCACAACTCTCCTCCATTCTGCACATGCGTGGCACCCTGCGCCCGCAAGAGTCATTGTATATAAGCGGAGCAGCTGCTGCCCTCTCCTGACTCACAAACGCAATGCAGGCATACTGTGTGATCTGTACCCCATGGGGGCGGTCATCGCACAGGCGTTCTTCGCAAGTGCGTTCGCCTTCTCCATACTCGGCATGGGAGGTTCACAACTACAGCCCGATGCCATTCTTGATGCAGAACTGGTCTGGCACGCGAGGCTCCTCGCCGTCGTTGCAGTGCTTCGCCGGAAGCCAGCTAGGCTCCCGTTTCATGACGCTTCATCTTAACCCGGGACAGGCGCGCCGCGTGTTCGGGCTTGTGCCCCTCAATGTAAGCGCCCTGCTCATACTGGAGGACGTAATCGAGGCATTCCCGTCCACCTAGTCTGAGGTCAAGCGGAACATAAGCACCATCCCAGATACGCCCCCCGTGGGCGTTCGGGTAACCGATCAATGGAGAGTACAATAGTGTGGGTCCGCTGCAGCAGACCACAGAGGAGGACACAATGAACGAAAAGGCGAAAAGACTGAGGCAACTTCTCGCGCGCCCGGAACCAATCGTGAGTCTGGGTGTATGGGACCCGTACAGTGCGATAGTGGCCGAGCAGGAAGGCTTCGAGTTGCTTACCGTATTCGGCTCAATTGTCTCGTGGTCCATGCTGGGCAAGACTGACACCGGCTACATCACTCAGACGGAGATTGCGGACACGGCCAGAAGAGTCATACAGTCAGTCTCGGTCCCCGTAATCGTCGATTGTGACGATGGGTTCGGCGATCCCATCAACGTGCGCCGGACGGTGCAGATAATGGAGCACATGGGTGCCGCCGGCATGTACATCGAAGACTTGAGGCGACCCCTGCGCTGCTCAGCGATGGGAGATGGCGGACTCATTTCAAGCGACGCGATGGTCCAGAAGATACGTGCCGCCGTCGAGGCACGTACCGACCCGGACTTCTTCATCATGGCGCGGACCGACAACTACGAAGGGGTCAACGAACTCATCGCAAGGTCCAGGAAGTACGTCAAAGCAGGAGCCGACATGGTTCTCGTCATCGGGCTCACGACGGAAGAGGACATGTCCCGCGTCGGGGCAGAGGCTGGCGTACCTTTGTCGACCCTGCAGGCGGCACGAACGAAGATGCCCTTCCTACCCCATAACACCGTAGCAGCGATGGGATACAGGATTATCTTCCATGTGCAGACGATGTACATGGCAGCGGCACAGGCCATGCGCGACGCTGCGCGTGAGCTGAGAGAAGATGTGGCAAAGGGAACAGAGGTACCGCGCCTTGCCCCCGGCCCCAGCCCGGTCGAGATAGAGAAGACGCTGGGCCTCGACCTCGACACCGAACTCAACAACCGCTACTCCAGCTCCCCACCAGCTTAGAGCAGCCGCTGCGAGTCGCTTCGAACGCAAGCAGCCATGAGCGAGCCGGCGTCTTCCACTCACACTCCCTCATGTTATACAGTGGTATAGTCGCATGAGTATTACTCAGACACTCAACCGGCACGACCGTACAGGACTGGTCCTCAATATGGGTCTGGCCATCGGAGCAGCGGCGGCTGTGCAGGCAGTCGTCCTGTTCACGGGACAGGATGCGATGACCGGCCGTGAACTGCGACTGTGGTTCGAACCGCCTGAATGGGCCGTCACAGCCGTCTGGCTCGTTCTATTTGCCCTGATGGCCACAGCACGATGGATGCTCAACGAATACACCATCGTGGGAGTCGTTCCAGCCAGGAGGATGACAACGGTACTCATCATCGCCAGCCTGCTGTGCCCGTTGTACGTACCGGTCAGTGGCAGTGCGATCGCGGGTTTCCTCGGCAACATGGCCACGATAGTGATTGCGGCCGTGGCGATCGGACTTGCGTGGCTCCGCTCGCGTGACGCGGCTTTTCTACTTGTGCCGCTGGTCCTGTGGCTCTCGTTTGCCACACTGCTGATTTTCGTACAACCGGGTCAACTCCAGCCGACACAGTAGACCGGCCGCACACTTATATGAGGGAGGAACCAGGCATGAGAAGCGATACAGTCAAGAAAGGCATTGAAAGGTCTCCCCACCGTGCACTACTACACGGGCTCGGACACCCGAGGGAGGATTTCGACCGGCCGTTCATCGGCGTTGTCAACAGCTACAACACGGTGATTCCAGGCCACATGCACCTGCAGGCACTCGCCCAGCAGGTGAAGGAGGGCATCAGGGCCGCCGGTGGTGTGCCATTCGAATTCAACACCATAGGCGTGTGTGACGGCCTCGCCATGGACCACATGGGCATGAAGTTCAGCCTGCCCAGCAGAGAACTGATCGCTGACGCCGTGGAGGTAATGACACAGGCGCACCGGTTCGACGCGCTCGTATTCATACCGAATTGCGACAAAATCGTGCCCGGTATGCTCATCGCGGCAGCGAGACTCGATCTGCCGTGCGTCTTCGTATCAGGCGGCCCCATGCTCATGGGCAGGATCCCCACCAGAGAAGGACTGAAGGACATCGACCTCGTCAACTGTTTCGAAGGCATCGGGATGGTGCTGAGTGGCCAGATGTCCGAGAAGGAACTGCAGGCGCTGGAGGAGCACGCCTGCCCCACATGTGGCAGTTGCGCCCCCATCGCGACGGCCAACACAATGAACTGCCTCACCGAGGCTATGGGACTCGGATTACCCGGCAACGGTACGATTCCGGCCGTGGATTCGCGAAGGCTTGCGCTCGCATTCCTGGCAGGAGAGCGAGTGCTCGACGTCCTCAATCGCGGGCTCACCGCGAGGAAGATGCTCACACTCGATGCATTCCACAACGCCTTCGCTGTGGACATGGCGCTCGGAGGAAGCACGAATACGGTGCTGCACCTCCCTGCAATCGCCCACGCTGCCGAAATCGACTTTCCGATCGCATCTATCAATGAGATAAGCAGCAGTGTTCCTCACATCTGCAACCTCAGGCCCTCTGGAACGTATGGCCTCGCTGACCTCGACTCAGCCGGTGGCATCCCGGCTGTCATGAAAGAGATCTCCAAAAGACTGAGGCCAGCAGCGATGACGGTACTTGGCAAGACAATCGGCGACGTCTTCAAGGAAGCAGAGGTAGTCGACCGCAGGGTCATTCACCCGTTCGACAAGCCTCTTCACTCGACCGGAGGTATCGCCATACTCTTCGGCAACCTCGCGCCTGAGGGGGCTGTGGTGAAGACGGCAGGCGTTGCCGACGAGATGATGGTGCACGAGGGACCGGCACGATGCTTCAACAGTGAAGAGGAGGCCGCAAAGGCCATCGCCCACAGGGTATTCCAGCCGGGTGATGTGCTCGTCGTTCGCTATGAAGGACCCAAGGGCGGCCCTGGCATGCAGGAAATGCTTACTCCTACTTCGATGCTGTCGGGCATGGGCGCAGACAAGACCGTGGCGCTGATTACTGACGGACGGTTCTCCGGCGGTTCGCGCGGGGCTGCAATCGGCCACGTGTCTCCCGAGGCAGCCGCCCGCGGGCCAATCGCAGCATTGCGCGATGGTGACTTCGTCCGTATCGATATCCCGCGAAGACACATAAGCGTCAAGCTGGACGACAAGGAAATCCAGGAGCGCCTTGCCACGTTGCCGCCGTTCACGCCAAAGGTGAAGAAAGGATTCCTTGCCAGATACAGTCGACTGGTCTCCTCCGCCAGCACAGGCGCCGTGTTCGAGGAATAGCACCGAAGAAAGACCGGGACGTCTCTGCACACCGGACCAACCCGGTGTAGACGGGCAGCGCAAGACAGGATTTAACGCACACCCGCGGACCGCGTATGCAATCACCGAACACCACGACTGTTTCCCTGGCACGATGAACAGGGCGGGCACAAGAGCCGCCAGGCTGCCTGCAGTACTCCTCTCACAAGACCACGGCGGGCAGCGACCTTACCACGTCTGTGAGCAACCGCACATCCTCCATCTTTCCCGAGAATACCTGGCAGCCATACTGCGCGTCGAGGTGCAGCTCCGTCGTCACGAGATGCTTGACGAAGCGGTCAGTCGTCATAAGGCTGCAGTACGGGAAAAGTGCTGACACTATGCACCTGTCAGCCTCATCACTCGGCTGGCCCGGTCTCCCCGTAGCCCCCACGTGTGCAGCCGCACGTGCGAGGGCACAGTACAGATCGACGTACGGAACGTGTGCGAGCCACGGCGAGGCAAGAAACTCGAGCAATTCGCGCGTCCCCATCCCTGCAGCTCTCAATCGTGAAGCAAGGTCAATCCACTCTCCGACGGGGTCAGCCAGCGACCAGCGAGCAAGGGTTGCGCTGCTCCCGAGGAGAGCATCACGAAGGCGCCTGCCGACTACGAGCCGGGCAAAGGCAAGACGACTCTCGACCGGTGTACCGTGAAGCACGGTATCAAGCACCGGCGCCGGAAGACTTTCCCTGATCCCCTTGTACTCACCCTGGCGGTGTCGCTGCACGCTGTTTCTATCGTTGAATGCGAGAAACGGTCCTGTCAGGCATGCCTGCCTGCTCATCTCGGTTGCAGGGAGATCTGGGTCGCTCTGCACCACGCGACGCCACGGTGGCTCATCGGCGGATGGCAGCTGCAGAAACCGGCGCGCAACGTCCTCCACCTGTCGCGCGACTATTCCATCGAGCGTATGGAAGGCAAGCCCGAGTGAGAGGGAACGAAGGACCACCCACGCCGGGCCAGCAATCCGATCATCCATCTCAACTTCCTCAACCTGCACATTGAAAGCGGGGCACACGAGCCTGTCATCCCAGACTGCCTCGGTCAGCGCATGAAGCAACTCTGTCCACGCCTCCAACACGTGCAGTGGAAGACCTTCCCCGTGCCTGGCCCGCGCCAGATTGCTCAGGTAGCTGGTATCAAGCGACAGGACGGGTTTGCGGCACACTCTCAACGTTACATCGTTTCTTTCCCCTGGCGGCCGTGCCTGCGACATACCCACCTCAAGAGCATACTCCAGCTTCCTGGCCGGACATATCCACCACATGGTACAGGCTGGTGCAACAAAAAGGCAGGAGTGGTATTACGCCGTGGGGCTGCACTCATACATCGGCTGACAGGATGCAGCCCGGCAACTGCGACCACGCCAAAGGGCCGGGAGGATACCCGGCCACTCCTGCAGCGCCATCAAACACATCCCTCACATGTCCACCCGGAAAGGGATTGACCATGCCTGACGCGGCAGCGGCAACGGGTCCAGCCCCCGCAAATGAGACCCGGGGGCACAAAACCGGCAGGGCTGCCAGACGCCATTCAGGACAGGGCTTTCACCCGTCGAAGAAGAGGCCCACACGTGAGAACATTACGGTTTGTGCCCACACGGACAACAAGTCGGCAGGTAAACCAACACGTTACCGACCAAACAAACGTCTGAACATGGACCGTGACAGGAAGCTGGTACGGGGGCTCATGGACGGCAGCTCGACTGGGCGGCCGGGCCCGGGACTGGCAGCTTCCACCTGCTCCGTTGGGACATCACCCCGAGCGACTCCCGTGCATTCCCTGTTCAAGGCAGCGGTGACATCACTTCCAAGCCTGGTCTTGAACATCCTGCCCGTAGAGGAGACAAAGTATGCGTACTTTACGTCGTCCGGGACGCAACCCCAGACTTCCAGTCTACCCAGTAACTGCTCGACACGAATGGTCTTGACAACCGGCCGTTGCAACCCGAGTTCGATAGGGAAATCGGCCATTTGTGCGCGTGGAAGAAGGACCCTGTGCCCTGTGCTCAGGATGAGCCCACAGCTCACCAGCGTCACCGGCTGGCCATGGACGTTCGACGCCTCCAAGACAAGGTAGACATCTCTGCCATCGCTCTCCTCACTCATGGAAAGCGCGACACCCACGTTCACGCGTACAAGCGGGCGTTCCCAGTAACGGCGGATGAGTTCAATACCGAGGATAACCACACCGGCAGCAACACCACCCCCGAACGCAGCGAGAAAGACACCCTGGTCCAGTTCCATCAGTCGGCCCCATCCCTGCGAAGTCCCTTCGAGGCACATTCCGCGCAGAGGCCCCGCATGACCACGTGGGTGAACCCGACCCTGAAACCGGTGCGCGCCTCGACGGTAGCTTCGATCGGTCCGAACAGGTCATCATCGAGATCCACGCTCCTGCCACACTCGCTGCAGACGACATGATGATGGTGGCCGCTCTCTGCGTGATAATAGATGAAGTGGTCATCCTGCAGGCTCCGGTAGACACAGCCGAGACTTTCGAGCAACTCCAGCGTCCGGTATATGGTCGACTTGTTGACACCTTTCACGCGCGACTGAACATACTCGATAATCTGGTCCGCGGTGAGATGCCGTCCCTCGGCTTCATGAATGACCTCGACTATCATCCGCCGCTGGGGTGTCATACGGAATCCGTTCTGCTTGAGAGTCAGCGCACAGGTCATACTGCAATCAGTTGCGATTGTGACAGACCCCGACCTCCAGGTCAATCATCCGCCGCGTCACCGATCAGCGGCAAGGGACGGTTCTAAGGGCGATGTGGAGACCAGCCTATAGCCGTGGCGCCCACCCCACTATTCGAGACTAGACAACGCTCGTTCACGTCCCAACTATCGGAATTACTCCCAGGACTAATGTCCTGCTGACGGGACACAGCGCAGGTCCGGGTAAACCCCATCCACAAATACCCCAGTACTCTCGCTACATCAGAAACGCCCACTGTAGACGGAGGACACGACCGCTCCAGTACCTCCGCCCCATGCCGCAGGTCACCCCACATCTTTCCAGTCCAATTCTGTACTTCTGTGTCATGTGTGGACACGTTCGCCGGCACTAGGCTAATCGTGTCATGCGAAGCACGGTCTCATTTGTGGTGTTGGCGGCCCTTGTTGCCGGTCTATTCATTGCACACGGCGTTGCCGGTGGTGCCAGCGTGGCGGAAGCCGCCGAGACCATCCTCGTTGAGTCGACCAACGGTGGCACTGGAACGCCCTCGACCGCCGGCACCGCATCTTCCGACACCAGAGGAACGGGCAACACAGAAGAGGTGGTGAGGCAAGCCGGCATTGCGGCAACACCGGAGCAGCGTCTCGCGGTTGCCGACCGCTGGGGCCTTGCACGTATCAACGTGTCCCCGGCGTGGGACACCGCGGGTACATTCGCGCCGGTGCTGGTAGCTGTGCTCGACACCGGGATCGATCCGGAGGCCGCATGTGCCAGTCGCGTCAGGGCAGCTATCGACTTTTCAGGCGAAGGCAGCACCGTCGACGAACACGGCCACGGAACCCACATGATGGATACCATCGCCGCTATCGCACCAAACGCTTCCTTCCTCAATGTGAAAGTCGCCGACAGGCGTGGACGCTGCGAGACCGGCACCGTTGCCAATGCAATCCGCTGGGCCGCTGACCGGGGCGCCGACGTGATAAATGTAAGCCTCGAGGTCGCCGCATCACCCGAACTCGAAGCCGCCGTCCGACATGCGTGGAGCAAAGGTGCCATCGTCGTTGCCGCTGCCGGCAACAATGGATCAACCGAACCTGCCTTCCCTGCCGCCTACGAGGAGGCCATTGCGGTGGCCGCCTCAAACGAGCAGGACGGGCTCGCCGTTCTTTCCAACCACGGCGACTGGATCGACATAGCCGCACCTGGCTTCAGGATCTACGCAGAGGCCCTGGACGGAAACTACGACGTTGAGACCGGCACCTCGCCGGCTGCCGCACACGTGTCCGGTGTTGCCGCACTGCTCTATGGCATTGCAGAGGACTCCAACGACAACGGAATGGTGAACGACGAGGTACGCGAGGCGCTCGAAGCCTCGGCGAGACCACTCGACATTGCAGGGACCGGCAGCGGGCTCGTCGACGCCTGCGCCGCCGTGCAACTGCTGCTCGCCTGAACCTGTTCGTTTCTCAACCCGACATTTCTCGACAACAGCTGCGCGCTCGCCACATCATGGGGCAAACCGGCAACTGTTCACAGGGATACACTGCGCCGTCCGGCCACGTTCCAACATGCTCCACACCCTAGCGTTCCCCGTATCAGCAGCTTGCACACTCGCGCGCTTGCCGCCATCGCCAGCCCAGGCACCATCTACGTCTCAGACTGAGATGACATTGACACATCGCACCTTGCACGGCAACATGAATCATTCTCGGGAAAAGATGATTCCTGGGCGGGCCGCTGACGGCACGCAGCCTCCTCCGGATGCCGCTCCCTTGTCAGCAAGCAGCGGCAGAGGCAACATCCGTGGATATGCAGGACCTTGGCCGAATGGTGTTGCGCTGGCGCTATGTGCTGCTGGTGATGATCGCTGTGGTGTCTGTGTTATCCACCCTATCGCTGACTGACCTGGAGACGCGAGATGACGAGACAACGTGGATGGACGAGGACAGCCAGGCGCGCATCGATTACGACTACTTCCGCGAGTTGTTCGGGTCCGACCGCTTCATAGTAGTCGCCTATGAGACGCCGGACGCCTTCAGTGCCGAAGAGATCGAATACCTGGACTACCTGACCAGCCGACTCGGCAGCCTTCCCCATGTCTCCGAAGCCATCAGCTTGACGACGATCAAGGAGACACGCATGACAGGTGCCGGCAGCGCCAGCCGGACCTTCCTGAAACGCTCAGACGCCCCCTGCAGTGAGGCCGAGCGCAGCCTGCTCGAGGCGCGCATTGCCGCAAACCCACTTGTCGATGGAGCACTGGTATCCGGTGACCGGCGGATGCTTGCGATAGTACTCAAGGTGACAAGCACACTCAACGGAGAGACTTACCGGGCCATCACGAATGCGCTGGATGCCAGCCTCGACTACGAGTCGCGCCTCACCGGCAGACACTTCTATTACGGCGGCGGACCGGTGTACGACGCAAAAATCAACGCCATCATGGAACGCGACGTCAGGGTGTTCACCCCACTGGTGTTGGTGCTTTCCGGCATTGTCCTGTTCTGGCTGTTCCATAGCTGGAGAGCGGCGGCGCTCACACTGCTCGCCGTTGTACTTGCAATGCTGTGGACCTTCGGCCTGAAGGGAGCAACCGGCTCACCGGTGACGCCAGTCTCGACAACCCTAGTTGCTCTTATCGTCATAATCGGGGTTGCGAATTCAGTCCATTTCATCTCCCACTATCAGCTTGAGCTGACAAGGGCACGGTCACCGGAAGAGGCAATGGTGGACACGTTCTCAAGGGCCGGGACTCCCTGCCTCCTTACGTCGCTGACGACAGCCGTGGGCTTCGCATCGCTGATAGTGAGCGATATCCCCCTCATCCGGCACCTCGGTACGTACGCGGGCTTCGGCATCATGAGTGCATTCGTTCTTACGATGATATTGGTGCCTGTTGGACTAAGGAACTCGCCCGTGCGGGCAAGACAGAAAGCCGGCCCGCACGACATCTGGGCATCCACAGGAGCATTCGTAGTGCAGCATTCCCAGGTCGTCCTCCTTGCCTGGGCTGCGTTCGCACTGGTGGTGGCACTCGGCGTATTCAAGGTTGAAGTCGAACCGTCGATGACCGGTTATCTCAAGCCGGACTCGCCGACACGCCAGGCAGCCGACGTTATCGACGAGAGGATGGCAGGTTCATCGAGCATCGAGCTGCTGCTCCAGGGACCGCCTAGTTCATTCGAAAGCGTGTCTGTTCTCCACACTATCGAGCGCCTCCAGAACTCGCTGGAGAATCGCGCACACGTGGCACAGACAATTTCGGCCGCGGACTTCGTAGTGCAGGTCAGTGGAGGACGGTTGCCCCTGTCAGATACGCAGGCTGAGAGGGCGCTCACCTGCCTGGCACGTGAAGACACCAGCAACTTCTCCGAGTACTACGTGCAGGGAGACATCGACTCAATGCGCATCTGCATCAGAACGAAGCAGATGCCCATGAGGGAACGAGAGGACATTATCCATCAGATTGAGGACTTCGCAAGGGATAACCTCCAGGGCTTCTCGTTCACAATCACCGGCGCCGAGGGGCTTGTAAGTGCCGTCACCATCGACGTGGTCAGAACCCAGATCCTGAGCGTTATCATCGCGGTGGCGGTCATACTCGGTCTCATGGTGCTGTTCTTTGGAGGCCGGGGGGCACTCGCTGCAATCATGCCAAACGTCATGCCGATCCTGATTCTCTTCGGCGTAATGGGGCTCGGAGGGTTCGAACTCAACATCGCAACGACCACCGTAGCAGCCATCTGCATTGGACTGGTGGTCGACGACACGATCCACTACTTCAGTCATTTTCGTCGACTCGTGATTGAGTCCGGTCAGCCGGAACAGGCCGCAGTAACCGCGCTCCAGGAAGTAGGCAGCGCTTTCGCCTTTACTGCACTCACCCTCTCGCTGGGCTTCTGCGTCTTCATGCTGTCAGAGTCAGCCTTCCTGGTCCAGTTCGGCATCCTTTCGGTCACAGCGCTTGTTACAGCATTCGTCGCGGACATAACGGTGGGACCTGCTATCCTGTCACGTTACTCCGTGTTCGGTCGTACCCGCCAGAGCAATAAGAGTTGAAGCCTGCCGCTATTCAAGGAGGCTCGCTGGCAGCGAGCCCTCGCGACGCATCGCCTGGAGGGACGACTCGATAGCCTCGAGCGTGGCTGCGACATCTTCCCCCGTATGCACACACGAGAACACATACATGCTTCCACGGAACGATGCGACGCCCCTCTGCAGCAAATGAAGACCAAGACGTTCCTTGACCGGGCCGTACTGCGCATCGACAAGTCGGCTGACGTCGTTCGATGGCGCCTCGAAGTCAGGATCGAACGACTCCATCTCAACCGGGCCGAAATAGAGATGGACGATGCTGCGACCGTAGAGCCGTGCGCGCACGCCGAGTCGCCGCAGGAGTTCGTTACCCTCGTCCCTAAAGCGACGCGCCATGGAAGTTGCTTCCCGCTGTGGCTTGCCGTCAACGTACAGCGAACACGCGGCCGCACCAGCTGCTGCCGCCAGTGGGTGCGCGTTCCACGTACCGGCATGAATTACGCGTCTGTTCGCGGGTGCATCCGGAGCGAGTGCCTCAAAAATGTCCGCCCTCCCAACGACAGCACCCATGGGGACACCACCACCTGCACACTTGCCAATGGTGGAAAGATCCGGCCTCACCCCCACCAGCTCCTGCCAGCCACCGGGCGCATCGCGGAAACCCGTGACCACCTCATCCAGACAGTACAGCGTCCCGTGCTTACGCGCGAATTCAGGAAGGACACGCTGAAAGTCAAGAGCAATCGGCACCTGCCCTGCCATGTGTCCGCCACCGCCTTCAGATAGCACAAGCGCGTACTCCTCCGTTGCCAGTTCACGCTCCAGGGCAACCGGATCGTTGAACGGAATGACGGTCACTTCCTCCGCAAGACAGCCAGGGGCACCAGCATACGCCAGCCCGTCAGCCCATCCGTGGTAGTTCTCGGCAAACCGCAGGACCTTGCGTCGACCCGTATATACGCGGGCGAGGCGTATCGCCATCATGTTGGCCTCCTGACCGGCAGCACAGAACTCAACACGCTCGGCGACGGGCATCATGCGGGCAATCAGTTCGGCCCAGCGCACCTCCAACTCATGGTTCTCTCCGTAATGCAGACCCTTGCGGACCTGCTCAGTAACCGCTTCAACAATCACAGGGTGGCCGTGTCCCAGTATGAGGGCACCGTGACCCATCACGTAATCGATATAGCCGTTACCGTCCACATCCCATTTCCTCGAGCCCTCCGCACGAATGATGTAAGGACCGAACGGCCTGTTAGCCCGTGCCACATGCGTGGCACCGGCAGCACTGAAGTACCTGACAGCCTCGTTATGAAGGCGGGCCGAGCCTGGATGTGTGTCTGTGAATCGCTTTGTCAGTTCATCAGTCCAGTCCACCGGCTGTCCTCCTGCGGATGCAAACAATGTGCGCGTGATCGGTGAACAACGAGAGTACCACGACCCGATGCCAGTCCGCACGCGCGATCCGGACGGGCCCGTGGGACCGTCTCCACGACAAGACAAGGAGGACAACAGAGATTGTGTCGACAATCTTGTGGACAGCGGCATATTGATGTCAGCACGGGATGGCGGCCAGTTTGTGGATTAGACTGTTCACTACCAGCAAGGCTGTATCCGGGGCAACCGTGCAGCCGGGCCATGTCCGCGCAGATATCGGATTTTGACCGGCAGCAATTGGTCAGCTATGCTGCCACATCGCAAAGGAGGGAACCCTGTGGACATAGTCATGGACGTAGGGCGGCAGTTTGCACAGTACCTCGTTGAGGTACTGCCATACCTGGCGCTCGGCTTCTTCCTCAGCGGTATCATCCAGGTCTACGTGCCATCCAACTGGGTCGCAAAGCACCTTGGAGGCACTGGCCTCCGTCCGCTCATGTTCGCCACAGTGGCGGGCGCCGCGCTGCCGATATGCTGCATCGGATCCCTACCCGTAGCCATCAGCCTCCATGAGAAGGGCGCCCGCCTGGGCCCTGTCCTGGCGTTTCTCATCGCGACCCCCGCAACATCCGTCTCGGCACTGCTGGTGGCATATGGTCTTCTCGGTCTGACATTCACGGTATACATCTTCACCGCAGTAATAGTCCTCGGCCTTCTCATGGGCATCATCGGCAATCGCATTACGGTGTCCACCCCCGGCCCCGGCAAGCCAGGCGCCAGGGCCATTGATCCTGTCTGCGGGATGGAAGTCGATGCAGGCAAACCAACCGTCATCAGCACGGAATACGAAGGAACCACGTACTACTTCTGCTGCGACCTGTGCCGGCGCAAGTTCGCGAAGTCGCCTGCCGAGTACCCCGCAGTATGCACTGCCGAAGCATGCTCCTGCAGAACAGCTGGCGACAACAAGATGGCGCAGGCTCTGCGCCACGCCTTCGTCACCATGCCCCGGGATATCGGCCCCGAGATACTGCTCGGACTGGTGCTGGCCGCAGTCGTCGTCTCTGTCACAGCCATCGGCGGTTTCGTCAGAGGCTACCTCGCGGGTCTTGAAGCCTACGCCTTGGCAATACCAGTAGGTATCGTCATGTACACATGCTCTACTGCAAGCGTGCCCCTCGTCCACGCGCTCATCACGCAGGGAATGAACGCCGGGACAGGAATGGCCCTCCTCATCGTCGGGCCGGTGACAAGCTGGAGCACGATACTGGTGCTCCGGAAAGAGTTCGGGAGCAGAACGCTGGCCATATACCTCGTACTCATAAGCCTGCTGTCACTCGCAGCAGGACTCGTCTACGACCTGCTCTGAACACGGACTTGGCCGGGAAAATACCCGGACCCTGCCGGCATCCGCGCTACGCCCGCATTGACAGATCAACCCTGCATTGGTATGGTCGAAGCCAGGAGGGCTCTGGTGTCGCCTCCAGTATCCCCGCTGGAGGACCCGATACCGGCACCAGACCCGACTATTTTTCGGTTTTGCCTTCTACCCCACCCCAATTGGTACAAACAGCCGTTGTGACCTTCCGCGTGGCCATGGTACAGTCATCTTCTCTTCCGCTAAGGAGGTTGGCATGGCAGAACGTGAAGCACTTTCCATCCCGGGAGCGCCCCCACCTATTGCCCCATTCTCCCCAGCCATCAAGGCAGCCGGTCTTGTGTTCGTGTCAGGACAGCTGCCACTCAACACGGCGGGAACAATGCCCGAGGGCATCGCCGCACAGACACGCCAGTGCCTGGAGAACATCAAGGCGCTTGTTGAAGCGGCAGGCTCGAGCATGGACAGGGTGCTCAAGTGCACCGTATTCCTCACTAACTTTGATGACTTCAGCAAGATGAACGAGGTGTACGGCCAGTACTTCCAGGGCGCACCGCCGGCACGCGCGGCTGTCGAGGTATCGAGACTGGCACGGGGTGCCCTAGTTGAGATCGAGGCTGTCGCACTGGCCTGACGTGTTCAGGCGCGATTGGTGAGCGTGCCGCCTACACCGACGCCTACGCCGATGCCGAGTGGCACCGCTACCTCTTCGAGGACTTTTGCCACCGCAGCTTTGAGCGATTTCCTCTGCTCGGACGAGACCTGATAGCGTGTCTTGACGAGGCGGGCTATGGTTGTCGCAAGGTCCATCTGGAGATCGAGACGCCCGGGAGCCCGTTCCGCCAGTTCACGCATCCTCAACCGCAACAGCGCGATCTCCTCGTCAATGCCGTCGACCTGCACCGCGCTTTCAAACTGTACCCGCTCCGCTGCAGTCAATGCACGTGCATAGAATGCGGTATCGTCAGGGCTGCTGCTCGACTTGCGTGCTTTCCCCACGCTCATTCCGGGACCACCACCTCTTCAACAACGTCGCGCACATGACATTCATCTGAAGCCCCTTTGTAGGTCGCCTGACACGTCTGAGTGCGCAGCGATTCGGTGAGAAGGCCATACACAATTCTGTACGCAGCGAGTTGATAGTGACCATTGTAGATGAGGTCTGGCAGCGTTCGTGTGCGGCAGCAAGACTGCACCGGGTGCGCGGCATGGCCTGCTGGCATACAGTCTGCTTCTTTCATACTTACAGTATACATCAACCCTACAACATATGGGAACAGGCGAGCAAGTAGACAGGGCATGGCAGCCCCTGCCATTGACTGCTACGCGCGGGACCGGCATATGATAATGCCAGTCGGGCTGGCTTAAGTGCCTACGACAGCCGGTGTAGACAATGATACTATTGAAGTAGTGTGAGGCTGGCGGGAGCTACGCAATGGGAGCAGCTGCTACAACAGGGCTGGTGATAATTGGCGGGCTCACCATCGTATTTCTGTCAGTAGGCCTCTACAGCCGGGTCGCCGCACTGAGCTGGGAACGGGCACCCTATCCGCCAGGCAAGCTGGTGACCGCGGATGGCACTCGGCTCTACGTGCGCATCAAGGGCAGTGGCAGGCCAGTCGTCGTAATCGAGCCGGCGCTGGGCAGCCCAGGTGCCGAGTGGTGGCACATTCAGGACCAGCTTTCAGAGACAACGACTGTGGTCACGTATGACCGCGCGGGATACGGCTGGAGCCGGCCGGGCAAACGGCCAAGGACCAGTCGGCAGATAGTCAATGAACTCCACAGTATGCTTCACAACGCGGGACTCCCCACCCCCTATGTTCTTGTAGGTCACTCTCAGGGTGCACTGTACCTGCAACTGTTCGGCAGGCTCCACCCACATGAGGTTGCCAGTGCGGTCTTCCTCGACCCACTGTCATCGGACAACCAGCGGTTCGAGGCCGAACTGAAGCCCGATATCTACAAGAACAGCGGCGTCGACCGGCTTCCGCCCATCAAGTCACTGGGCACACTGCAGCGACTCGGGCTCATGCGCATGTTCAGGGGGACGGCCGAGACAAGGCTGCTTGCCCCACATCGCCACCTCCCTGCCACGACGCGAGAAGTCATATGGCAACACTACACCTTGCCAAAGGCCTGCGCCGCAATGGTCGATGAGTACAACCAGAACAGAACACCGGCCAACAGTGCAGAGGTGCGTAGTGCGGGGGAATTTCCCCACGTGCCGCTGAAGGTCATCTACCACTCTCCTCATCACATGGTCAAGGATATGATGCGACGTGGAGGGCTGCAGCGCGACGATGCCGACGAAGTGGAGCTGATCTGGGAGCAGTTGACCCGTGGGTATCTGCGCCTTTCACCAAGAAGTGAGTGGATAGTAGCCAGCGAGAGCGGTCACTACATCCATCTCGACCAGCCAGATGTGGTACTCAGCGAGATCAAGGAACTTGTAAATGTAGTCCGCCAGAGCAGCGCGGAGGAATCGCAGACTGCGTGAAGCGGGATGGCATCAGGGTAGAGCCACGCCAGGCTTCACCTTTTCTGCACAGGGTGTCAACATTTCGCCAGCCGCCAACGGAACAGCTCTGCCACTGATATCATCCACACACCCTGGGCGCGACAACAGGGAGCCGGCACACGACGAGCCAGCCTGCGGTTATTGGATATTTCTGTTTCTGCCATGCAGATTCCACAAACCTGAAGGCAGCTCGATTCATCGCCCGCGGAGAATGCAGTTGTCCACACATCACCGCAACCATCGCCGACAGGTCCGACAGGAGCCCAACCGTCACCAGAGTCATAAGACTCTCTCTTCTTGCCGGTTTCCTCCTTCGCACCCATCGGCTACTCGAAACACAGTGCTCAGATCTCAGGACCCGCACGAATCCCGGATTGTGGATCATCTGATATCCCGGCAAACGAGCAGGCGACTCTCCACAACCTGCGCCCCGACACTTCCCCTGCCGCCTGTTATGGTCTGGGTACCAAAGTACACCTGTTCCACCCCGATGCTATACCTTTTCTTCTGCCAGGAACAAGGCGAAGTCTCCCAAATGCCATCTCTAACCACTTCCGCCTGCCCACTTTACTCGGGTAGACATTCTGAAATCGAGCACAGACCTGCATGTCACAGGACGTTCGGGTGATAGACAGAGGCCCACAGCCGCTGTCTAAATTTGGTCATGATAGACGATGACCGTGGAGGTTCTGGACACTAATGGTACGACGCTCACGAATGTTCACGACCACAGAGGCTGCACGCTATCTGGGCGTGCACCCCAACACCATCCGGCGCTGGGAGGCTCAGGGCGTGCTTCCATGCTACAGACTGGGCACCCGCGGCGATCGCCGCTTCCTGCACGAAGAGATCGACCGATTTCTCCTTAAGTCGCGTTCTGACAACAGACAATAAAACGGAGACGAACAGGACTGCCGATACGTGTTCCTCCCACAAGACACTCGCGCTGCTGTGGCGCTGCCATTGCGTGCCACAAAGGAATTGAGCGGACAGTGTAACACCGCCAGGACTCTCCGTACCGATGCGACGGACCACGACTCACGCTCCCCCTGTCTGCTGTTATCACAGCGGCAATCTGCTTGCACACTCACAGACCCAGTGATACCGTGCACCTCATGCGGGCGCAGTGGGAGGACCTCGAACCAGCTTCGAGGGAACGGGTTGCGAGACACCGTGATGCGGTCAGAAGGTTAGAGTCCTTCACAGACACCGTCTTTGCGTTATCCCTCGTCGCAGTTGTTGTCCGGGCTGGACTTTCACTTCCCGATGGGCTGTTGTCACAGACCGCACTCAGGAATGCGCTGCTCAGGGCCATCCCAGGACTCTACGCGCACGCCGCCTGCGTTCTGTTCCTGCTGGTCTACTGGGTGCTGCACCACTACCAGTTCCGTTACCTCAGCCGTTCATCCGGCGGGCTTGTCTGGCTAACCGGGCTACTCATCGCTTTTGTCCTGCTGTTCCCGTTCACGGCCTCTCTCTTCAGCGCCTGCGGCGTGCTCGGCACCCCACTGCTCTTGTTCGAAGCAAACACCCTCACAATCCAACTGCTACTCACACTCACCTGGAGGTACACGGTGAAGAGAGGCCTGATGTTCGGCGGCGATGTGCCATCGGGCGTCGTCCGCCGCATGCGGGTGGCGCTGAAGCTGGGGGCCGTCTACATGGTGCTCGTAATGGGCCTCGCATTTGTCAGCCCGTACGTGAGCCTGGGCCTGCTCCTTGGCCTGGCACTGTTCTATGTGCTACTCACCGCACGCGGCGGCTACACCCTCGACATACTCCATCACACACCTCCCTCGGAGGAATAGGGCTACCCGCACATCAGCGGGTCCTGGCTGTCCAAAGCCAGCCGTACCTCCGAGACAAAGCGGCGCACCTCGCCGAGCGATGGGTCAGCCTCCATGAGCGAGAGAATCCGGCTTCCGATGATGACGCCATCCGCTATCCTGCCGACTTGCGCCGCCTGCGCGGGCGTGGATATGCCGAAGCCGACACACAGCGGAAGTCTGGTGACATCGCGCACCCTCTCAACGAAATCCTCCAGCCCTTCTGAGAGCTTTTCCCGCGCGCCGGTGACACCCGTAAGCGACACCAGGTAGAGAAACCCCCTCGAACGCTCCGCAGCAAGCTCGATGCGACGCTTCGTCGCAGTCGGGGCCAGGAGGCAGATGAGGTCCATACCGTGCGAGCAGGCTGCTGTGTCCAGTTCGTCAGCTTCATCAGGCGGCAGGTCTGGCACTATCAAGCCATCCACACCGGAACGGACGCACCCGTCGCAGAACCTCTCCACGCCGCGATGCAGGATGGGGTTGTAATAGCTCATGAATACAAGCGGTACATCGACAGTGCGGCTGAGCTGTGCGGCGACATCGAGACAGACAGAAGGAGTGACGCCGCTCTCGAGCGCCTGGTGACTCGCCTTCTGTATCGTCGCACCATCAGCAAGCGGGTCCGAGAACGGTATCCCCAGCTCAATGATGTCACAGCCACCCTCGACCAGGCGGGGAACGACCTCGAGCGTTGCCTCAACGGAAGGGTAGCCCACGGTCACGTACGCAACGAGCGCCGTTCGCCGGTCTGCCGCGAATACCTCTGCCAACCGACTCATGGCTCCACCCCCAGCGCATCGATTACTATGTTCATGTCCTTGTCACCCCTGCCGCTGAGACAGACAGCTACTGTCTCATCCTGCTCCAGCCTGTTGGCGAGCAGCACAGCGTAGGCGATTGCGTGGGCGGATTCCAGGGCAGGAGTGATGCCTTCATACCGACAGAGCAGGTGGAACCCCTCGAACGCTTCCTCATCGGTGGCGGCAACGTAGGCCGCACGCCCCGTGTCCTTCAGGTAGCTGTGTTCGGGACCCACACCGGGATAATCGAGCCCTGCTGAGACGCTGTGCGTACCCAGAATCTGCCCGTGCTCGTCCTGCAGCAGGTACGAACGCGCACCATGGAGCACACCCGCAGTGCCCGCCACAAGCGAGGCCGCGTGTTCACGCGTTGACATGCCTTTTCCTCCAGCCTCCACACCGATGAGGCAGACATCCTTATCGTCGATGAACGGGAAGAACATACCCATGGCATTGCTGCCACCACCGACGCATGCTACCACGTAGTCGGGCAGACAGCCCACGCCATCAAGGAATTGCTGCCGGGCTTCACGTCCAATAACCGACTGGAAATCACGCACCATGGCCGGATAGGGGTGAGGGCCCACCACGGAACCCAGCAGGTAGTGTGTTTCCGACACGTTCGTCACCCAGTCGCGTATCGCCTCATTGATGGCGTCCTTGAGCGTACGGCTGCCATGTGTCACCGTTCGCACCTCCGCACCCATCAGCTTCATGCGGAACACGTTGAGCGACTGGCGTCGGACGTCTTCCTCTCCCATGTAGACGATGCAGTCAAGGCCAAGCTTCGCACACACCGCAGCGGTGGCCACGCCGTGCTGGCCAGCCCCTGTCTCCGCAACTATGCGTCGCTTGCCCAGCCTGCGTGCAAGAAGCGCTTGCCCCAGCGCATTGTTTATCTTGTGCGCCCCCGTATGCGCCAGGTCTTCGCGCTTGAGGTATATCCTCGCACCACCTGCGTGCTCACTCAACCGGTCGGCCAGCGTCAGTGGCGTCGGCCGTCCGCAGTACTCGCGAGACAGACGATCCAATTCAACATTGAATGCTCCATCCCCCTTCGCGTCCTCATATGCCGCGACAAGCTCTTCCAATGCCGGCACCAGTGTCTCCGGCACGAAACGCCCGCCGTATGCACCGAAGTAACCTCTCTCGTCAGGCATCTTCGTCTTCTGCATCTCGAATCTCCTGCTCGGCCTTCCGTACGGCGTCAATGAAGGCCTGAATCAATTGCGTGTCTTTCTCACCGCCAATCTCTACCCCGGACGATACATCAACCCCGCGCGGGCGCACGGTCGAGATGAGACCACCTACGTTCGCGGGAGTGAGGCCGCCCGCGACCATGACAGGACAGCGACGTGAGACTTCACGGGCGATCCTCCAGTCGAACACCTTCCCGGTCCCGCCTCCCACGCCGTCGGCGTATGTGTCCAGCAGGTGTATCGGCAGCACGCGGTGCAGCACTGCACCTGCCCGCTCGATGTCATCAATCAGGCCTTGAGCGGTTACTCCCCGGCCCACATGCAGAACTCGGATAATCTGGCGGCCGATGTCTGCCAGGCCATGTACCCTCCTTTGCCCGCTGACCTGTACGAGATCGAAGCCACAATAGCGCGAAATACGTTCTATTTCCGCGACACATTCGTCGGTAAACACGCCAACGGTGCGCGGCACCCGGGCCGTCGAACGCAACGCGCGAACCAAGTCTCGAGCCTGTTCAGGTGTTAGCTGGCGACGCGATTGGGTCATGACGAATCCGAGGTAGTCAGCCCCCACCTCGGCGGCAGCGAGGACATGTTCCCTGGACCGCAATCCACATATCTTGACCGCTACGTGGCGCATAACAGCTCCCGTGTCTTGGCAGCGATGTCCTCAGCCGTCACAAGCGCCTCGCCCACGAGCAGCGCATCGGCACCGGCGGAGGCAAGCCGCCTGACGTCAGCTGGAGTATGTATGCCGCTCTCCGCAACCACTATCCTTCCCGCTGGCACACGCGGTCGCAAACGTTCAAACGTCGAGAGCGCCACCCGGAAGGTACGCAGGTCCCGGTTGTTGATACCGACGACACGTGCCCCACTTGCCACAGCCACATCAAGTTCTCCCTCATCATGGGTCTCGACGAGGCAGCCCATGCCAAGGTCGTGCGACAGCGACAATAGCGACCGCAGCACCCCTTCTTCCAGTGCGGCTGCAATAAGCAGTACAGCGTCGGCACCGTGTGCGCGCGCCTCGTACACCTGGTATGGATCGATGATGAAGTCCTTGCGCAGCAGAGGCACCTTGTGCGCGACAGGAGAGGCCGCTATATCGGCAAGATGCTGCAGACTGCCGCAGAAGAATCCCGGCTCTGTAAGAACCGAGACAGCTGCAACTCCCGCCGCCGCATACGCTTCCGCTGCAGCAACATGGTCCAGGTCCCGTCTGAGAGGACCGTGGGAGGGCGAAGCCTTCTTCACCTCGGCGATGAGAGCCACTCCGTCGCCCTCCAGCACAGCTGCGAAATCCAGCGCGGATGGCATCTGCTGGATAGCCGCCTTGAGCTGCGCAACCGTCCGTTCGCGCCTGCGTTGCTCCACAGCATTCCTGGTGTACGCAACTATCTCCTCCAGCGTCGTCATCACGCCGCCACCTCTTCGTGACTCCGGCAGAACGCTGCGAGTGCCTCCAGTCGCGACATGGCGCGCCCACTATCAATCACTTCCTCGGCCAGCCGGACTCCGTGCGCCAGGTCCACAGCCGCACCGGAGACGGCGAGCGCTGCTCCCGCGTTGAGGATCACGACATCACGCCGCGGCCCACGCTCCCCGGAGAGAACAGCCTTGAGCAGAGATGCGTTCTCGGCGGCCGTACCACCATACAGTCTCTCTCCTCCAGCACGCTGCAGACCGAGGTCTTCTGGAGCCACGGTGTACCAGTCCACATGGCCGTTCGAGATCTCGCAGACAGTTGTCTCTCCCGCCAGTGTGAGCTCATCCAAGCCATCCTCTCCATGGACGACCATTGCGCGGCGTATGCCGAGCCTGACAAGGACGTCCGCCATCGTAGAGACAAGCCCGTCGTCAGCTACTCCCAACAGCTGCGAGCGCGCGCCTGCCGGGTTACAGAGCGGGCCGAGGATGTTGAACACCGTACGTACACCGATCTCTCGCCTCGGACCGGCTGCATGCTTCATCGCCGGATGGAACTTCGGGGCGAACATGAAGCCGATGCCGACCTCACGGATACACTGCTCGACCATCGACGGTTCCATGTCGATACGCACACCGAGGGCCTCGAGTACATCTGCGCTGCCACAGTTGCTGCTCATCGCTCTGTTGCCATGTTTTGCCACGCGTACACCAGCACCTGCGCAGACGAGAGCAGCCGCCGTCGAAATGTTGAACGAACGCGATCCATCTCCCCCCGTGCCACAGGTATCGAGCTCGGCGCCGGGGTCGATACGGACCGCATGAGAGAGCATGGCGCCAGCGAAACCGGCCAGCTCGTCGGCCGTCTCTCCTTTCATGCGCAGGGCGGTGATGAACGCCGCTATCTGCGCCGGCGTCGCCGCGCCTTCCATGACCTCCCACATGGCTGTAGCTGCATCAACAGAAGTGAGAGAGCGACCCGAGACAAGGGCCGCGATAGCATCACGAATCATCTGACACCTCCGGTCACAAAGTTCGCAAGCACATTCCGGCCACATTCGGTCATGAACGACTCAGGATGGAACTGCACACTCACCACGGGGTACGTCCTGTGCCGCAGGCCCATGACCGTGCCATCGGCTGTCCACGCCGTAACCTCAAGGCATTCCGGCAGGCCGTCGCGTGCAACCACCAGAGAGTGGTAACGGATGGCGCTGAAGGGATTCGGAACACCCTCAAACAGCCCTGTGCCGTTGTGGTGTACGAGGGATGCCTTGCCATGCATTATCTCGTCGGCCCGTCGAACAACTGCCCCGTAGGTGTATCCGATGCACTGGTGGCCCAGGCATACGCCCATCAGGGGTACTCTCGGCCCGAAATGCCTGATGATCTCGTTAGAGATGCCGGCCCGTTCAGGCGTGGATGGGCCGGGAGAGACCACTATCCGCTGCGGCGCCAGTCGAACCACGTCCTCTATGCTCAGGCGATCGTTGCGGATGACGACAACGTCCTCGCCCAGCTCGCAAAGGTGCTGGTAAATGTTATAGGTGAAGCTATCGTAGTTGTCGATGAGCAGCAGCAAGCTCCACCTCCTGCGTGTCCACGCTGCGTTCGGCCCGGTTGATAGCCTCAATGAGTGCACGGGCCTTGTTGAGTGTCTCCTCGTATTCGTTCGACGGGACGCTGTCGTAGACGATGCCACACCCCGCCTGTGCATGCGCCATTCCTCGTGACGTTACAATCGTGCGTATGGTGATAGCCATGTCGAGGTTGCCAGAATACGAGAGATAGCCGACAGCGCCAGCATAGGGTCCACGTCTGTCGGGCTCCAGTTCGGCGATTATCTCCATCGCGCGCACTTTCGGCGCGCCGGACACGGTGCCCGCCGGGAAGCAGGCACGCAGCGCGTCCAGAGCCGTTGCACCTTTGCGCAGCGCACCCTCCACGTGTGTGACCAAGTGCATGACATGCGAGTAACGCTCCACATTCATGAGATCACTCACCTTCACCGTACCCGGCTTCGCCACACGGCCGATATCGTTGCGCCCTAGGTCCACGAGCATAATATGCTCCGCACGCTCTTTCTCATCGTTTCGCAGCTCGTGTTCAAGCGCAATATCCTCCTCAATAGTCTCGCCGCGCTTCCTCGTGCCGGCGAGCGGCCGTGTCATCACCCTCCCACCCTCAACCCGGACGAGTATCTCCGGCGAGGCACCCACGAGCTGAAATCCGCCGCAGTCGAGGTAAAACATATAGGGCGACGGATTGATGCTGCGTAGCGCGCGGTAGATATCAAACGGGGCTGCATCGGTCCTGCGGCTCAAGCGCTGAGATAGCACAACCTGGATGGCCTCACCCTTCGTGATAAGTTCTCGCGCCAAGGACACAGCCTGCTCAAAGGCAGCCCGCGAGAAGTTCGAGTGAAGCCCCCGATCCAGCGAGCCCCTAGTCTGACGCTTTCGCTCCCGCGGCAAAGGGCCACTGAGGAGTGCTGCGAGGCCGTCTATCCTTGCAACCGCCTCGGAGTAGTCCGCATCAATGTCCCCCGATGGAATCACGTGGCTGAGTATCCTGATGGAGTGCGTGACATGGTCGAAGATCAGCATGGTGTGAACAAACATGAAGAAAGCCTCGGGCAGATCGAGCCTGTCGAGCGCGGGAGAGGGAAGCCGCTCAAAGGCACCCGCCGTCTCGTACGATAGATAGCCGACGGCACCGCCACAGAGGCGGGGAAGTCCGCGTATCTTTGCAACCCTGCACCGGGCCATTTCGGCGGCAATTGCCTCCAGAGGGTCGGTGCCACCGTTGCAAGCCGTGAGCGTGCGATAGGGCCTGGTACCTATGAAACTGTACCGGGCCAGCCTCTGGCCACCCTCCACGCTTTCAAGCAGAAAAGAGGGACCACCGCGGTTAACCTTGAGGAATGCCGACACCGGCGTCTCGAGGTCCGCGACGACCTCACGCCAGACGGGCACCCATGCTCCCCCCTCGCTGAGGCGTCGCACTTCTTCGATAGCCGGGTAGTACATCCTGTTCCTCCTTCGTTCTTTTTCGGGCAAAAGAAAAGGCCCTTCGCCCGCTGAAGGGGCGAGGGGCCGAAGTCCTCGCGGTGCCACCCTTGTTGACCACGCGTAAGAGACGCGTGGCCATCTCTTTTCAGGTACCACTCCCGTAACCGGAAGCTATACCCTGGGCTCTGCTAACGGTGCCCTCTCCGTCGGAGCCTACTCAGGAGACCCTTTCGGTCCGCGGCTCCCGGGTCCATTCACTTCCCGCGCTGTCACCGGTTCACACCTTCCCCGGCTCTCTGAGACCCGCTTGAGAACCTACTAGTCCCGTTCAAAGCCTTTTGCCTATGCAGTTATGTAAGTGGCGGTGATGGTAGATAGGTCCTTGAAATTTGTCAAATCGTTCGTGGTACATGGGGAAGCGGCAATGCATACACACTGGCGAGCGTTCTTCAGCTGAAGTGAGCGACATGGAGAAGCTCCTGAATCCCAGTGCACAGGGCAACGCACGTTGAAGTCACCCCCTCGACATCGCCATCATCGCCCTCAGACTCATCGCAAAGCCACGAGGATCTGTTGATAGGCCTCAGAGGCGGGTAACACGGTCGCCCCGGCCATGGCAGAAGCATTTCACGCCGGTGGAGGTGCCTGTTGTCGCTGCCATACCGGGAGTGGTCGCTGTGGTCATAGCCCCAGAGCTGTCGGTGTTTCCGGGCGGAGGTGCCGTGAAGTCGGCCAGCGCTGAAGCAGACCATTGCTGTTCGATGTGCAGGGCCGCACCGGCCCACAGCCGGGGTATTTACTTGTGCAGTCCACCCCGATACCATCGCACGCGACCATATTATATCGAGGGAGCGGACCCCTCTCACGCGGGGGCGCTGCCTGCGTTTTTTCTGAGAGGTCAGAATGCAGAGCAAGACTCGGGTGCTTGTACTCATGTGTCTCGCCATGCTCCTCGGCTACATGCCGTGGTACAGCTTCTCGGCCGTGTCCATGTACCTCGTCGAAGAATTCAACCTCGGCGCTGCGCAGATGGGCGCTATCCTCTCTGCCTTCCAGGTAGGCTATGTCGTCATCGTCATTTTCACCGGCTGGCTGGCCGACCACGTCGGCCCTCGAAGGGTCGTCGCCTGGGCCACTCTTTTTTCGGCGTTGTCATCCACGGCATTCATCTTCTTCGCCCGGGACTACACGAGCGTTTTTGTCTTGCGTCTGCTTACAGGCCTGTCCTGCGGCGCGATCTACGCACCGGGCATGGCCTTTCTCGCATCGTGGTTCCCCCCGAAACAACGCGGCAGGGCGCTGGGCGCGTACACCGCGGCGCTCACTGCAGCCTATGCAGGCGGCTATCTCATCGCCGCACCGCTCGCAGCCACTCACGGATGGCGTGCGGGTATACTCGGCATCTCGCTCCCGGTCTTCATTGCGACGTTTATCGTGTTCTTCCTCGTGAAGGACCATCCTGCAGAGCGAGATGCGTCTCAACCCCCCGGGATGACAGTGAAGCACCACCTGCAGCCACAGCCGAAGCGGCTCATGCTGGCGCAGGCCCTTATTACACTCGCCTACATGGGGCACATGTGGGAGTTGTATGCCTTCTGGGGCTGGATAGGTCCTTACATGGTCGCAAACACGCTCCACGCGGGCTACCAGAAGGTCCACGCAGTTTCTGTCGGGGGTGTCCTCTCGGCACTCGTCATCATGGCGGGGGTGCCTGCAGTGTGGGCGATTGGCTCGCTGTCCGACCGCATCGGCCGACTGAAGGCGATAGTGATAGCGTCGCTCGCCAGTCTCGTGGTGGAATGTGGCTTCGGTTTCCTCTTCGGCCAGCGGCTCGAGTTTATCGTCCTGGTCGGCCTGTGGCTAGGTTTCTGGGTGATTGCGGACTCCGGCATATACAAGGCGGGACTGACAGAACTTGTTGATGCCGGGAGGCGTTCCCTCGCGCTCGGTGTGCAGTCAGCCGCGGGTTTCTCCCTCACAATCGTCTCCCCGCTCGTATTCGGGAACCTGCTGGAGACAGTAAACACGGCAGGGGTGGACCCGACCAGGGCGACAAACTGGGGAGTGCCGTTCCTGATACTGGGCTTGGGGGCACTTCTTGCCCCGGCAGCAGCCATTACCCTCAGCAGGCTACCGGAGTCACGCCTTCTCGCCAGGGATGTGCCCTGACATGGACATCTGCTGCCGTCAGGCTGCAGCCAGGAAGCCATACACTATGAGAGCCAGCGAGGCAACAGCTCCTACCACGTAGAGCACGAGCCACCACCTGCTGCCGGAGCCAACCATGCAGCAACAGCCAGAATTACAGGTCTGCTTATCCCGACAGGTATTCTCCGGCATACATGTCACGGCCACGCCCGTAGATCCAGTATACCCAGCGTCACTGTTGATACCTCTCCTACCTCATGTCCGGGTCCCACTGCGGTGCGCGCTTCTCAAGGAAGGCGGCATTCCCCTCGACCGGCTCGCCGCTCGCGTAGAGTCGTTCGATAAGCTCGGGCTCCACAGTCGAGACATCGCCAAACCACGCAGGTGCCGATGCATTCACAAGCTTCTTGGCCATCCGCATAGCCATCGGCCCGCCATTGCGCATCCGCGAGATAATTGCATCGACCCGTTCCTCCATACACTCCCGCGGCACACTCATGTTGGCGAGGTTCATCGTGACCGCCTCGTCAGCAGTCAGTTCTCTCCTCGCGAGAATCAGATCCTTCGCGTTGCCCGGCCCCACGAGACTTACCAGGAGCGGTGTACATGCCCAGGAGAAGAAGTACCCCAGACTTGTATTCGGGAGCGCCCACAACGAGTCATCTGAGGCGAGACGGAGATCGCACGCGATTGCCACCGCTAAGCCGGCGCCGATACAGAAGCCATTCACGGCAGCAAGCGTCACCTGCTCCAGATCACGCAGATGCCGTATGAGTTCCTGACCGATCCGTTGCCTGCGGCGTGCCGAGGCAGGGTCGTTCCCGACCGACATCGCATCGCTCTTCAGATCAACGCCTGCCATGAACGATTCCCCCGTGCCCGTGAACACCACGAATCGCGTCTCAGTATCGCGATCAAGCTCCCGGCACAGCTCGACGAGTTCACGGAGCATCTGCCCGTCCATGGCATTGTGCAGGCGCGGATTGTTGAACGCGACCCGCATGACATCGCCGGCCTTTTCTACCGTAAGCTTCTCATACACGCAGATACCTCCCCGTCGTGTCGGACAAAGAGACACCGCATGGTAGCACATGGCCCAGAGAAACAGCCTGGGACGCTTTCAACCATGAACCACCACAGGCATCATCATGACGGCGAAGCAGGAATCACGCCACGTGAAACATTTGGCTGTGGCTGTCTCTGTATCCAATTGTGCCAGCACCGTCACAACACATTCTCGAGAACCGTCACGATTGTGTCCATACTCTACTCTCCATGACGGCGTGCAGCAATACGCGAACGGATGTGTTCGAACGCAGCATCCTCCGTCCGACTACCTTCATCATCTATGTCAAGCCATGCACGCCGTCGCATCATCACAGCCCGGTAGAATACAAAGCCACGGCCAATAGCACCGAAGCAGGCTGGGCGGACACATGTGGCTTCACGTCTCCTGCAGCCCCCTCTGTAAACCAAAGGCCGCTCCGAGCGTTTACACGATATTAGGCAACCTGCTGAGTGAAACCTGTTCATGGACGATACGGCGTTCTTCTACTCCAGAACACTGAGGGTGATCGTCACCCTGGCAATCATTATCCCGCTGCTGGGCATTGCCCTCCTCATCTGGCACTTCACATCCGACGTTCCCGTGGACACCAGCCAGCATGAGAGCAACCTGCTTCCTGGCGAGACAGAAGCAGAGGATGAAGAACCAGTCCTCGAGGAGTCTGTGCCCAGCAACGAGAACAGTTCGCTCAAGCCCCTCGGCTCGCCGGCGAGCGGGCACGTAGTCTCCGCCAGCTGAGATTCCTAACACCGCACTCTCAAACTTCCAGCTTCAGGATGCAACTTCCGTCTCAGCCATCGCGATCTCACAGATTCATCACACAACGGAACTGGGTTTCAGCCAGCGCAGAAGGCGAGGAAGCAACCAATCAGATGCTTCGGTCTCACCACAAGGCGTCCCCCGTACTTGTCGCAATATGCTGTCGCTACCTCTGGACACCCTAGCTGACAACGTTGGTCACACACGTGGCATTTGTCCAAAACAAGCGGCAAAGGATGCAACACCTGACTATCCATCTCAGCAGCAAACGCTCGGCTATCGCTCTCACAGCGATCGTCCCCGTTGCAGCAGCCGGTGCAACCGCCTGGCTGAGCAGGAACAAATGGCATGCCAGCTGGCTGCGTTGCCCAGGATGTATCGACAGATGCCGGAGATACCCCCGGTCGCATCACCCAACGAAGCCAGAACCCGGCCTCCGGCCGTTGTCGGTGGAGCTCAACAGTGCTGGTGAGATCTTTTCAAAACCATTCCACCCCCGGAACAACTGAGCATGTCAGCAGCTCCTGTGGATGCTGCGTGCGATAGCGATACACCACCACAACCACCATCGGCACGTCAGCTTGACAATTGAATACTCGTACACGTACAATCTTCCCATCGTGCACAGCAATGGCTGCGGTACTATCATGTGACAGGGGCAGGGCCCTGTTCCCTGGAGGAACGGGGCCTTTTTCCGTTTTGTACAGGCAGACCCTCCTCCTACACAAGGAAGGTGTGCATTGCCGCATCGAAGCTTGCTGGATGCAACCGGTTGATTTCCGGGGCCACACGCCCCGTCGGGAGGTCTGATGTCGACGAAGTACGTCTATTCGTTTGGTAACGGAACCGCCGAGGGCAGAGCCGATCTCAAAGACCTGCTCGGAGGCAAGGGGGCAAACCTTGCGGAAATGGCACGCATGGGCGTGCCGGTCCCGCCTGGCTTCACCATTATCTCGGACGCGTGTAATGAGTACCTTAACAATAACAACACCATACCTGAAGCGCTGAGAGAGCAGGTAGAGGCAGCCCTGAAGCATCTTGAGACCACATCCGGAAACGTATTCGGAGACATGGACAATCCTCTCCTGCTGTCCGTGCGTTCAGGCGCCCGTATTTCGATGCCGGGAATGATGGATACCATTCTTGACCTCGGGCTGAACGAGGACTCGGTACGAGGCTTGGCGAAGAAGACCGGCAACCCTCGCTTCGCGTGGGACAGCTACCGCCGTCTCATTAAGATGTATGCGAATGTCGTGCTTGGCGTGCCGGATGCGGTGTTGAATAACGTCGAGAACCAGATGAGGCACGAGCGGAATGTTCAGCTCGACAGCGAACTCCCGGCCGAGGACCTTCCGATTGTCGTGCATATGCTGCTTGAGGAAGTGGCGAAGTTCACGGGCAGGGAGTTCCCGCTCGAACCCCATGAGCAGCTCTGGACAGCCATTGAGGCCGTATTCCGATCGTGGAACAACCCGAGGGCCATTGCGTACCGCGAGATGAACGAGATCTCCCACGAGCTCGGAACTGCCGTCACAGTGCAGATGATGGTGTTCGGAAACATGGGCGAGGACAGCGGCACAGGAGTGGCCTTCTCCCGCGACCCGTCAACAGGCGCCAAGGTACTCACCGGCGAGTTCCTTCTGAACGCGCAGGGTGAAGACATCGTCGCCGGAACCTCCACCCCCCGTCCCGTTGCAGAGCTGCGCGAGAAGATGCCCAAAGTGTACGAACAGCTTGAGACGACAGCACGCCGGCTTGAAAAACACTTCAGGGACATCCAGGATATCGAGTTCACTGTCCAGAACGGCAAGCTCTGGATACTGCAGACCCGCGCCGGCAAGCGCGCCGCGCAGGCGTCCATCAAGGTAGCGACCGACCTTACCCGAGAACGCGTGCTGGGAGCAACCGAAGCGTTTCTGCGCATTACGCCTCAGCAACTGGAGCAGGTGCTGCATCCGATCATCGACCCGGCTGCTAAGAGAGAAGTCGTCGCCTACGGACTTCCAGCATCACCGGGGGCAGCGTCAGGGCGCGTAGCATTCAATCCGGACGAACTGATCGAGATGCAGGCCAAGGACCACGGCGACTACATTCTCGTCCGCGGCGAGACATCCGCGGATGACATCCGCGGCATCAATGCCGCTGTCGGAATCCTCACCACACGAGGAGGAATCACCTCTCACGCAGCTGTCGTCGCACGTGGCATGGGCAAGTGCTGCGTCGTCGGCGCCTCATCAATCGACATCCACGAGGACAAGGACGAGTTCATCATCGGCAATCGCATTGTGACCAAGGGCGACTGGATCACCATCGACGGCACGACCGGAGAGGTCATGATCGGCCGGCTTCCCACAGTCCGGCCGGAACTCAGCAACGAATTCCAGGAACTGATGCTGTGGGCCGACCTTGTAAAGCAGATGGGTGTCATGACAAACGCAGACACGGCCACGGACGCCCGTGTGGCACGTAATTTCGGTGCCGAGGGCATCGGGCTCTGCCGTACAGAACACATGTTTTTCCAGCAGGACCGTATCGATCACTTCCGGAAGGCTATCCTTGCACAGGAGCCTGCCGAGCGAAAAGAGGCTCTCGAGACACTACTGCCTTTCCAGAAGACCGACTTTCTCGATATCTTCCGGGTGATGGAAGGGTTACCGGTAACGGTCAGGCTCCTCGACCCGCCGTTGCATGAGTTCCTGCCGCTGCCACACGATGAGGAAGAGCTCACCGCTCTTTCGAAACGACTTCATCTTCCATACAGAAGAGTCAGAGAGCGGGTCCACTCCCTCGAACAGTTCAATCCCATGCTCGGGCACCGCGGCTGCCGCCTCGGCGTCACCTTCCCCGAGATCTACGAGATGCAGGTCAGGGCCATCATGGAAGCTGCGTACGAACTGATCTGCCAGGGAGTGACCGTACTGCCCGAAATCATGCTACCCTTCATCAGCTCGGAAGAAGAGCTGGCCCTACTGAGGGAACTCGTGTTCGACACAGCAGAGAAGGTCCGTGTCGAGATGAATTTCCCCGAGCCAAGTTTCAAATTCGGCATCATGATTGAGCTGCCGAGGGCCGCACTTATTGCCGACCGGCTGGCACCATACTGCCACTTCTTCTCCTTCGGAACAAACGATCTTACGCAGTCGACCTTCGGCTACAGCCGCGACGATATCGGCACGTTCCTGCCAGCATACGTGGCACGTGGCATCCTCAAGAAGGACCCGTTTGCGACAATCGACCGCGCGGCCGTCGGCGAACTGATGCGCACGTGTGTCGAGCGAGGTCGCCGCACAAACACCGAACTGAAGATAGGAGTATGCGGAGAACATGGCGGCGACCCGGAGTCGGTCAAGTTCTTCCACCAGATTGGTGTCGATTACGTGAGCTGCTCGCCGTACCGTGTGCCGGTTGCCCGCTTCGCCGCGTCACAGGCCGCCATATTCACCAAACGGGAGAGCAACGGGGGCACTCCACGAAGTATGCTGATGCCCCCCGTTTCCACGTAGTCACAGCGTGAGCGCCGAGCCGTCCTGAAAGGCGGGTGAGGGATAGGCATATCAATGAGGAGCAGCACCCTTCTTCGATACCCGTGTGACAGTCGCCGACCATATGAACTGCTCCACTTCCTCACTGGAACGGGACTTTGACGGGTCAAAGCGCTCCCAGTGAACGATACCCTCCAGGGGCCTGCGCACATGTCCGCGCTCACGCGCGGCCCACAGCGCGGCAGCACGGCTGCCTTCAACCTCATCGGCGTAACCGAGCGGAACCAGGTGGTCAATTGTAAAATGCTCCGGCACACCCAGCAGCCTCCGTATCTCTACCTCGCCGGGGCCACCCTGTAGAGTTCCCCATGCCGTGCCAAGGCCGAGGCTGGCAGCCGCGAGCTGCAGCCCGTAGGCACATATCGCGAGGCTCTGCCTGAGGAGAACGTTGCCTCTCAATACAGACGGATACGAAGGAAGCAGGCGCCTGTCACCCAGGATTATGATCAACACCGGCGCCTGATACAGGAACGGCTGCACCGAGATATTCCATTCGAACGTGGGGTCCTTCTTGCGCGCGTCATGAAACAGAGAGACACTTGCTCGCGCAATACGCTGGCGCATTTCCACGTCGGTGACAACGACGAACTCCCACGGCTGACTGTTCGCCGCAGAAGGCGACAGCCGGGCTACCTCAAGCACTTTCTCGACGAGAGGACGAGGTACCGGCGTCGGCAAGAAGCGGCGGGTGCTGCGACGGCGCCGAACTATCGCGTGCAGAACGTCATATTCTGTCTCAACGGCGGCGTCAGCTTCAAGACCATCCATCATTGCGCCTCATGCCAGGGGCAGAAGGGCCAGTTTCCGCTGTCCAGAAAGGAACACTCTACTCCAGGCCACCCAGGCTGTGCCACTGTGCCCGTTCCCGGTCGAGCTTCCTTCCTTTCGTTTCTGTTCTGTTTCTGTTCTTCCTGCTGGCGATCAAGCTCGTCCTGCCTGCTCCAGACGAGGTTCTGTGCCTCAGAGAGAAGCTTGAACTGAGCGTCCCTTGTCAATTCGCCCTTCCTGAGTTCCCGGCTGATTGCACTGTATTCAACCGGGTACCGCTTCACAAGTTGCTCATGAAGGAGCCACGCCGCGCCTGTCTTCGGGCCACCGTGGAGAACGATGCGCTCGATAGCCATGAGTTCCTGGATATACCGGCTGGTCCTCCCAGCGCGTTCCGCGAAGGCGCTGCTGCACGAATCGAGTCTTGATGCTGCCATAATCCGGCATCACCGCCTCCCGCCGACATCCCTCCACCCTGCCATCTTCAGAAGGCCACCCTCCGATATGAGATAGCGGAGCTCCAGCTTCAATCTCAATCGTGAGTTCCACACAGCCTTTTCACCGCGCTCTTCGATAAGTTCCCGTGTCCACTCGCGCACAACATCCTTCTCCTGCTCTGTCAGGCCCAGAGGTTCGATGTTGCCAAGATACGCAAGAGGGCCCGCTGATGAATCAGGAAAGGGCAGCCCCCTGTCGGCAGCATCAAGCGTCTTCGCAAATTGCTCACTCAGAATACCACCATGCCCTGAGGCATCCCGTCGCAGTTGCTCACGATGTTCAGGATCACGCGGCATCCCGGCAACCGGAACCGCCCTCCCTGGAGAGGATTTGCCCACCATTGACATTCGGTTCAACAGGCGACTGATACCCTCTCTGAATCTCACGACTCGGGCTCCTTCCACCGCCGACATCACTACGTCAGCGCACGGCGCACACATTGCTCGAAATTCTACCACAGGGAGATTCCGACCATTTCGTGCTGTACGCAGCAGCGGCATGGACGGCCTGAAAGTATGCAAGCAACTGAGGAAGTCGTCCAACATCCCGATCATCATGATTGATTAAGGCCAGGGATGAAGAGGCCAGCGGCGTTATCGGTCTGGAGATAGGCGCCGACGATCATGTGACCAAACCATTCAGTCCACGCGAGGTCGTCGCCAGGGTGAAGGCCATTCTGCGCAGAAGAGACACCTCGACCACCGACATACGTCCGCTCTCCATCAACAGCCTCACACTTGACGTGGCTAGGCACACCGTTACGTACAGAGGGAAACCGCTGCCTTTGACCTCCCGCGAATTCGCAATCGTCGAGTACCTTGCCTGCAACCCCGAGAGGGTGGTCTATTCCCGTACCCAGTTACTGGACCACGTTTTTCGGCATCGATTTTGAGGGCTATGAGCGCACAATCGATGCGCATATCAAGAAAACATAAGGCAGAAGATTATGGAGGTGAGCGGCGAATCATCTACGCCTCTCGCCACTGTACGCGGTGTCGGCTACAAGCTGGAGTCTGGAGATGCTCAGCCTCAGGCTGAGGCTCAGTCTTGTGTTCGTGCCGGTAGCATTGGTTGCGATTCTCATTGTCGCATTGCTCGTGCACAACACTGTCCGTTCTGATTTCCACATCTACTGCGCAAACCTGTGCGAGATGGCGCATCGAAGCCGTTGACCCGCGCATCAACGTCACTCACGTGGGAGCCATCCTGACACAGGAACTCGAGGGCAACGAAGAGGCACGCAGGCTGCTCGACCAGTTGCTGGCGAATGCGGATGTGTACGCGGGGATGCGCATCCCTCCCCGATTGTTCGAACGAGCACCGAACCTCAAGTGGGTGCGGTAACGCAGGCCGGTTCGGCAAGCGGATTGCACGCGTCGCCAAAGCGTTTGACATGTGGGTCATTGCCACACGAAGGACCGCGTCGAAACCTGCGAGGTCGTGCTGGGCTGACCTCATCCTGCCGGTAGACAATCTTAACCGTCTGCTCGCTGAGAGCGACTTTGTCATCGCAGCCGTGCCGCTGACTCCCGGGACATACCACTTCGTGGGTCGACGCCAGTTCAAGCAAATGAAACGGGAGGCATTCTTTGTAAACGTCGCGCCCGGTCCCGTCGTGGATGAGCAGGCGCTCGCGGACGCGCTGACCGAGGGTACAATTGCAGCAGCGGCACTCGACGTCTTCGAGATAGAACCACTAACACAGGACAGTCCGCTGTGGGCAATCCCCAACCTCATCTACAGTCCGCACATCGCCGGTTACATAGAGACCTACGCCGACATGGTGCAGGACCTGTTCATTCGAAATCTTGAGCGCTACGTGCGCGGGGAGAAGCCCGCCGGCGTCATCAACAAGAAGAGAGACTACTGAAGCTCTGGGACCGTCCACTGTGGATGACCGCCGGGGAAGCTGGTTCCTCTTGTCTGCCTCTCCCCTTCTTAATTGCATCGTCGCCGAAGTCATTCCCGACAGGAGCTACGGCAACGCCCTGCCATCCGGCTTCCACACATCCTCGCGGACTGCATATACGGCCACGGTCACCACTCCTGGCACATGGCAATGCCTGTGTCCGTCACAGGAGACAACTGGCTGGAGAACCCGAGTCTGCAGCCATGACCGCTCCAGTGGTGGCGTAGAGCCACAGCGGTGACAGCTCCCGAGCGCCCTCATGATGCCATCAGCGTTCACCGGAGCCTTTCCTGTGCCAGCCGAGCCACGGATCACATTCAGAATACTGCCTGCGCACCAGGCCGCAGCCATACGCTTCTGAGGTTTGCTCAACAAGGCAGACAGCCTCAAACGATGGTGCGAATTGCGCGACTGGATAGAGACGAGAAAGCCGGGACCGGTCAGGCCACGGGCATATGCGGACTACAGCCCGTCGAGGATACCACCGTCTCTCAGGCGCAACAGACTGCTGGTGCAGACAAGCCCGACGTCACACGTTTGACAGTGTACAGGACATCGCAGTAGAGTGACGACTACAAAGGAGGTGTTCAGTAGACATGCGCACATGGAAGCCAGCCGCAGCCGGAGTGCTGGAACTCATTGCAGGCAGCTTCCAAATTGTCGGAGGAGCAGCGCTCATCCTCTTCAGTGGAGCAGTCGCCGCAGGGTTGCCGTTCTGCTGGCCGAACAGGATGGGGCCGGAGCTGCCGGTCCCGCTGATAGCCGGAGTCGGGCTCCCCATGGTGCTTCTGGGTATTGTCGCGATTGTGGGAGGCATCGTTGCGCTGAAGCGCCGCGCATGGGGCCTTGCTCTCGCGGGAGGCATTTGCGCCCTGTTCCCACCGTATACGTTGCTGGGCATTGTGGCTATTGTGTTTGTTGCACTATCAAAGGATGAGTTTTGAACGCTGAACGACGATTGCGGGGGATAGAGCCATAATGGAGAACCACGCGAAAAAGACCTGGAAATCCACTACCGCCGGTGTGCTGAGCATAGTCGCAGGTTCTCTCACGATCGGCCTTGGTCTGCTTGTTGCACTGTCCGGCAGCATACTGTCGGGCATCTTGGCCGCGGTCGAAGTGCCCAGAATCGCGTTCCTCATCCCCTTGCCGGTGTTTGGCATCCTGGCTGCACCACTTGTTGTCCTCGGAACCATAGCCATCATCGGCGGAGTACAGGCGATAAAGCGCACATCATGGCCGCTGGCGCTTGCGGGCGCAATATGCGCTCTGGTGCCGCCACCGGTAGGCATCCTCGGCGTGCTTGCAATCGTGTTCGTCGTTCTGGGCAGAGATGAGTTCGCTTAGACTGTGTGCTGCATTGCTGGAGGTAGGTTGATGGAGAAGACTTGGAAACCTGTCGCCGCCGGTATCCTCTCAATAGTAGGTGGTGCGTTTAACATCCTGGTTTCGATGGCTGTGGCCTTGTTCGTGCCCATTACGGCCCGGATGGAGACGGCCGTTACCTCGGCTGGATTCATCGGCGCTCTCTTTCTCGGCACGGGTGTCGTTGCACTCATCGGGGGCATAAGCGCCATCCGCCGAAAGCGCTGGGGGCTGTCTCTTGCAGGTGCCATTTGCGCGATCACGCCCCCTTCCTCTCCTCTCGGGATCCTCAGCACGGTGTTCGTAGCAATGTCGCGCGACGAATTCGAGGGCTCTGGGGAGCCAGGTGTGCAGACAGGCGGGGCCGGAGAGGGAAGCCATGCGCCGCCATGCAAACCAGACTTGAGCATACCCAGCGAGGGCGAGCGCAACGCCTGAGCACAGCACCTGCTGTGCAAGACAATCCGGCAGCAACTACCAGAGATACCACGCGGGCTCACCAGTGCGTCGGGTACGATGGCATGGGAAACGATCAGCTCGCATCCTGCCAGTGCAAGCCGATACCATGCATGAGATGAACCGGTCACACGGCGAGCAGCGAGGCAGGAAGACCGGATGAAACACCTGCCACGACTCCGGGCATCACGCGCACGGCCGTCCAGGGGGTCCGACCGCCTTCCAGAAACACGGAGCGCATCAGCAGCAGCCACGCTGCCTGTCGCCATGGTAGAAGACAACCGCGGGGATGTTATCGAAGACATCGACAAGGTACCGCTGAGGGACCACAGGTCAGGCGGGCCAGCTCACGTGCGCGATACACGCGCGCCAAGCAGCCCCTCTCACAGGCTGGCGCGACCGTGGTAGCGCCGGTGATGCACATACGCGTCCAAACCAGTCCCCGCCACCCTGGGGAAACAGCCTGCGGCAAAGGTCGCGGCTCTCGCGCCGGAGCCGACATCTGTGCCCTCACCACTCTCCCCCCACACCATCACACATCCGGTCGGCTCAGTCGTTTGCAGTCGGGAACGGCGGTCTGTTGCGAACACGTCGGTCTTTCAGTGCTCTATCGCGCAGCTTGATCAGCGTCCGCATCAATTGACCTCTTTCACTGTCCTCAAGCGAGGAAAGTATCTGCTTGACAGACTCTCGTTTGAATGTCATGTCGCAGATGTGCCGTCCTTTGTCCGTGAGCACAATTGCCACAGCGTTCTTCCGCTCAGGGTCAGGCTCACGGCGCAGCAGCCCGTCGCGTTCCATCCTGGAGAGCAACCCTGAAATCGAGTGCGGTTCACGCACCAGCCACCGTGCAATCTCGGCCGGCCGCGCCCGACCTCCGAGCGTGTGAATAACGAACATCACGCCCGACTGTACGGTTGACACACCGTACTGCTCGAGTTCAAGTTCCCTCGCCTTGAAGATGGCATTCCGTGTCTGCTCCAACAGCAGCCACAGGGCCTGATCCCTGTCATCGCAACGGTACGTCTTCTTGGGAATGGACATGTTCCCCCCCCCCGATACAAAAGGATACACCCCATCACGGGCAACAGAAGGTCCCCGCGAACACGGGGCGCTGGTCGCATTCTAGCAGAGGCGCTTCGCCTGTTCCAACATAAAGGATGGTCGTCTACGACTATTGCTCAACGGGTCATCTCACGTATCATCTGTCTTACACGCGCAACAGCATCAGGTTCGCCCACAAACCTGCCCGCGTCATCAACGGTTACATTCCAGAAACGTCTCAACCCTTCGACACACGCGGGCTTGTACGGCCCCGCTGCCCACTCCCGGCAGGATTCCGGCCTCACAGTGTAAACGCTGCACAGTGCAAACCGTTCGTCTGGCTGCCTTTCCAGAAACACACAGGCTCCATTCTCGTGCCGAATCAGATAGCTCCTCGGATCGGGCCACCTCGGTTCACAATATCGACCAACCCAGTCGTACAGGTCCATCCCCATGTACGTTGCCAGCCTGCACGCCTCCGCCCTGCTTATTCGCACGTGGTAGATGCCGCAGCACACGCCGCATCTGATACACGGCAGGTCAAGTGCTTCAGGGGCTGCGTCAATCAGCCTGTCCGGTACAGAACCCGTGTCCCGTTCAGGAATATCAGCCACCTGGCCGCGCGCCTCACTCATTTCGCGTTCGTTCGCCTCCTCAGACTTTCCAGTGAGCGACATAGTATAGCGCCAGCCGGATCGCACTCACAGGGGAAACCCTTGTATCCCCCAGGCTGCGCGAGGAGGAGCAGGATGGAATATGCAGAGGGGCTCAGCCACGGCTGGCACAGCACAGGCAGCAAAGGACTCCGGGGCGACAGTCAAGGTTAGAACCTGCATGACTTCCAGACAACCCCCATCAAGACAGACCAGCCACTGGCCGGCATCGCCCACCGGAGGATTCCTGGATTGTGGGCCTGGTTGTCTCGCGCCATACAATGGCATCTTGTTTCAGGCCAGGTCGAAACAGAAGCTGCCCCTCACCTCAGGTTGGCACCGATCAGAGCCAGAAGCACATGGATACCGGTTTGGCATCCTTGACCACACATACGTGACCACCTAGAATACCGCTCGCGCGTCTCTACGCGGAAGGCCGCCTCGCTCATGGCAGAACCAGACATCAAGCTCACAACGCTCGCGGATGCGGCCCGCCTTATCCCCGATGGGGCACGAGTGCACTTCGGTGGGATGGCGGTACACAACCACCCCATGGCATTTGTCTACGAGCTGTTGCGACAGGGGACACGGGGCTTGACGGTCGTCAGTCACGTCAGCGCCAGCGACGTTGACATTCTCATAGGCGCGGAGCGCGTCCGGCGGCTTGAGTTCTCCTACGTGGGGCTCGAAGAATTCGGCACAGCTCCATGCTTCCGTCGCGCCGTACAGAACGGCCGCCTCGAACTATCCGAATACAGCGAGCCCGTGGCATTTGAGCGCTTTGCATGCAGTGCCCGCGGGATGCCCTTCTTCACCACTCGGGAGATGGTTGGAACCGATCTGCCATCAGTGAATCCGGACATAAAAGAGATTGACGACCCGTTCGGCAGCGGGAAATACCATGCAGTCTCGGCAGCGGAACCGGAATGGGTCATCATCCACGCTATTGCCGGTGACCGGTACGGTAACGTGTTGTTCTTCCCATACAGGCAACTTCCCGAAGACCTGGACCTCACTGCATCGCGCGGCACGCGTAACCTCATAGTGACCGTCGAGCGCATTGTATCGCACGAAAGGGTTCGACAATTGCCCTACCTGAACCTCATCCCCCGCTTCCGGACAACCGCAATCGTCGAGGTGCCCTATGGGGCACATCCGTTCTCGTGCCTGCATGTGTACGAGCAGGACAGGGACCATCTGGCCCTGTACGCCAGGATCGGAAGGGATCCTGCCGAGTTTGAGCGGTACCTGGAACGATACGTTTACGGAGTGCAGCGGCACAACGAGTATCTCGAACTGATCGGCGCGGCGAAGCTCGCCTCGCTACGACAGGTGGGAGTCAGCATATGAGCGCCACGACAGCCACAGTCTATGAGATCATGGCCGGCGTGATAGCGCGTGAACTGAGGGACTACGAACTGTGGTTCCTGGGAATGTCCACGGGGCCCGAGACGATACTCATGCTCACACGGGTACCGATAGCTGCGATGGCGCTGGCCCAGCGAACTCACGCGCCCAATTCATGGATGCTCGTTGCGGGGTGGATCATGAACCCCGATGTGAACAAGGCGCCTACGAGCATGGAGAGCGAGTTCGGAACGACGCTTGGCGAGTGGCCGACAGAGGCATACAACAACAGCCTCACCATGTCCTATGTCGCAGCCCGGCACGAGATTGATGTCGGCTTCGGCTCGGCAGCCCAGGTGGACAAGTACGGCAACTGTAACACTGTGGTCATCGGCCAGTACGCAAGACCGAAGGTGCGCCTCGTCGGTCCAATCAACCAGCCAGGCCACTTCTCTCTGTTCGGCAGAGAGATAATCATCATTCCTCACGAACGGCGCAATTTCGTCGACAGGGTCGACTTCATTTCGGGAGCCGGCTACCTCAGCGGTCCGGGGGAGAGAGAGAAGAAGGGCCTTCACCGGGGAGGGCCCGTGATGATACTCACGGACAAGGCGGTCTTCCGGTTCGCGAAGGATACCAGGCTTGCCACGCTTGCATCGGTCCATCCCGGCTGCACCGTCGAGGAGGTAGTCGCCAACACCGGCTTTACCCACCAGTATGTGCCACCAAGCGTGCCCGAAACTGAGCCTCCAACAGCCGGGGAGCTGAGGCTGCTGCGGGAAGAGATCGACCCGGCAGGCGCGATGTTGCCCCGCTGAGACCTCAGGCAAAGAAGCCGAAGCGGCGGTGGCGCAGCCCGTCGTGGAGCTTCTTCTTCCCCTCGTCGGTCAGAAACAGTTCGTCACCACTCGACGTGACCAGCCCTTCCTCAAACAGTTCCTCAATTATCCCCGCGAAGTTCTTGCGGTAATCGAATCCGGCCGCGGGACTACGGTGTCTGGAGTAGGGCAGCTCGTCCGGCGTAAATGTCTGGTCGTAGCGCATGATGATGTCACGTCGGTTATGCAGGTCACACAGCGCCAGCAAGGTCCACATCTTGAAGAAATTCCATCGCTGCCGTCCGAAATCGTCTTCACGTCGGCCCTCGACACCGGCAGGGACCACCCGCTGGCGACGTGCGACAGGCACAACGTCGAGCGAGAGCTCTACCGCAGACCGCAGGACAAGCAGGCCGATGCCAATGGCGACAATCGAATCGGCCTGCACGACACCATGGCCAGCGAGTACAAGCGCCCCAACAATGCACCCGGACTGCAGCACGTGTTTCCTGCTATCGATCGACTGAGACAGAAGGGCAAGGCTTCCGCTCCCTTTGCCAACGGCACGCTGGTAGAGGCTGAGTGCAAGCGAGACACCTCCCGTCACCGCTGCCGCAGCTATCACTATCGGCTGTGAGCTGACAGTGACAGGTTGCATCAGACGTGAGACTCCCTCGTACACCACCACTCCTCCGATAGTCCCCGTGATCGCTATCATGAACGCGGCGGACGTAAGCTCACGCCCAACGCGGACACCCAGCAGGACAATACATGTCGACAATAAGTCTATGAGACTGTCAAGGCCATCAGCAACGAGCGACAGGCTCATGAACGCGAACCCCATCAGCAGTTTCACCACAACAAGGATCCCATTCGATGCCACGGACACCTTGGATGCGGTGGCCGGGCTGTAGAAAATTGCCGTGAAGCTGTCTTCATTCTGCCGCGCTCGCTGATAAGCCGCCTCGGCAGCAACCTCTCCTTCAGCTGTGAGCCTGTAGACGTCTCCTTCCCGTACGACCAGCCCGCGCTTGACAAGCGCGGCAAGGTTGTCTTCAAGCTCGCGGTGGAATGTCCAGCCCCGGTCGTCCAGGGCGAACGTCACGGGCAACCCCATGTAGTGAAGCAGGCGCTCATACTCTGCACGCAGTCCACGCTGTGTCTGCGGTCCACGCCGCAGGGCCATGAGAATAAACGGCTGGTGCCCTCTAAGACGGCTCGAAATCATGTTCCACGCCGGCTATCTCTCTGAGGCTACAACGTTCGACGGCTGCCACCCAGTCGCCACCATCTCCGTCATCGACATTACTATCATCACTTTCCGTCGCGAGGTTCTTCCCTCGACTGTCTCGCCATTGGGCATCCTTCTTCTCGCCTGTGCCACCCGCAACGGCGGCGACAAGACCGGACAGGACACCCGGAACGATTCAGGCAACTACTTGAGTATCAATCGTATTATGTCCTATGGAACAATCACGACGGCCGCCATCGCAACAGATGCAAAGGCCGTTGCGACATATCTATCTATGAGACATATCCATCTACTGATCCCGGTCCTCCCTGTAGAAACGCTGTCAGCACAGGAGGACACACAATGACGTCTCGACGGCAGCAACCACCTATCGTACAGGATGAACAGCACGATGGAAACAGTTGAGTCCGACGGGCGACTCAGAAACACCATTCTATTCTCCCGCCAAGGCCACATGAGTCAGCCACCTGTTGAACGCGGGAGCGAAGTTCTACCTCGTACGATGGGTCAGTGTTGAAGAGCACGCGCCGGTACTCGGCAACAAGGTCGGGAGCACATGCCTCGACAGCTGCCCTCGTGTCTTTCCACATGCCTGCGCGCCGGTTCAGCCGGTCAACAAACAGAAAGTCCGGTGAGGCGGCCGCAACGTGCTGGAACAGACGGACCAACCCCTCACCACGGTCTGACAATCCGGGCAGCAGAGGTCCGAGGAACACGAATGTCCGCAGCCCACACTCGCGTGCCAAACGCAGCACTCGCAACCTTTCTGAAGGAGAAGAGGCACCGGGTTCGAATACGCCAGCCTGCCTCTCGCTCATCGAGGTAAGCGTCACTCCAAGAGTCACATTGTGCCGTCCCTCGAGGATGTCCAGGTCTCTCCCGATCAGCGCACTCTTTGTCTGCAGAAAGAGCGGGAAGCCTGATTCAACCAGCAGTTGCAGGCAGCGACGCGTGATGCTGTACGTCTGCTCGACCGGCTGCCACGCGTCACAGACCGAACTCACGTAGACGGTACCACGTGGCGCGCACTCAAGTTGACGCTCAAGGATCTCAGGCACATTGATACGCACGTCGACGTACCGGCCCCACGCCTCACCAACGTGGGAGAAGCGCGTTGCGAACCTCGCATAGCAATATACGCACCCGTGCACACAGCCTGCATACGGATTCACACAATAGGGAAACAACCTCGACCGCACCAGCGCAGACTTTACCTTCACAACACGAACAACAACACTATGTCCGGAAGGAAGCATCAGCACCGCTGGTATCACCGTACAGCGCAGAACAGACTATCCAGTCTTTCAGTGAGCATGAAAGACAACAGCACAAACTCTCTACACCAGCACCACATCACCACGCCTGGGCTACCCCTCGTCCCCGAAGTCAGGATGCAGACAGACCTACCCTCCCTGACCCGAATTAACTCTCCCTCCTACCTCCGTGCTTACAGGGGAGCTACGAAGGCTGTCCTCGGGCGGGGACGAAGGGCACCCTCGACGGTACAGCTAATCGTACCACAGAATATTTCCGGCGCAAGTATTGGATTACGAATGAAAATGGTCCGACAGGATTATTATTCCCCCGGCTTCACAGTCAACTTGCGCCCCGGCAATACATCTGGTAGCGTAGAATCGTCCCGGGTGACTGAACCTTGGTTCGGGGGGTCCGCTGGGCGGAAGCTGTGGGGAGCGGTGCGCTGTAAGCCGCCGCGGTTGATGGGCTGAAGCCGGAAGACGGTCTCCGCAGGACCGGAAGGCAAGGCCACCCGGGGCGCGTTTCTTTCTCTACTTCTCTCGCCGTTTCACTCGAGCATCCCCTTGTACCACCAAGGTTGACCGCCAACCATAGAGCGGCTATTCGCCCCCATCCGGAGGTGAGGTGATTCAGAGGATCCTGGCCCCCATCGACGGCTCCGAGCAAACAGAGGCGATTCTCCCTTACCTTGAAGAGCTTGCCCGGCGACTCTCCTCGAGCATCGTTCTCCTTCTCGTATACCCTCCTTGCTTTGCGGTCACAAAGGAACCTCCATTTCCAGTACGTTAATCGTTTGCACAGAGAGTCTCAGCAGCCGGACCGGCAACAAAGTCCACGTGGAAGGAGTGGCACTGAAGAGAACACCCGACGAGGAAATTGCCCAGTATGCTTCGCGCACCGACGTGAGATTGGTTGTCGCCACCCCCACAGCCAGAAGAGCGCCGGACGCTGGACCGTCGGCAGGACTGCCGACAAGGTGATACGAGAGACGGGCAAGCCTGTCCTTCTCGCTTCAGGTCTCACCACCTCTGTGGCTAGGACCGAGAGGCTGCCGACGCGCGCAATGATATCGCTCGATGGCTAACGCGCGAGCAGGGCTGTGCTGTCGTTTGTGGAGATAATCCTCGCTGCGTTGCCGGCAAACGAGCCTCGGAGCATCATCCTGATGCCTGCACTCCCCGCAGGGCACTATGCCTCCGGACCTCTCGCTGCTCGGCGCCTACCGTACACACCCACGAAACCCTCCGGCCTCAGGAGTCAGGTAGCACAGCACTTCGAGGAAGTGTCCATGGGGGATTAAGGAGTGGAAGCTCTCCGTGGAGAATCATATCGCAGTCGGCGACCCAGCGACTACGATCACGGGGTCGGTGATTGCCCTCAAGGCCGATTTCATTGCCATGACCACGCCCGGCTTCCCCGGATTCAGCAGGCTATTCCTGCACAGCGTTGCTGACACGGTGCTGCACACCGCCACCACACCTCTTCTGCTTCCCAAGCCTCTTCAGGCATGAGCATGCGACCACGAGCGGTGTTACGCCGCCTTCCGGCAGAGATAGAACAGGCGTTCGGCCCCCGGCAACGAGGATGAAACGAGCGCTCCGCCATCAAAGGAAAGGACATCGACGAGAACCAGGGCCGACATCGCCAGCGCGTCCAATATCTCGTCCTGGCTGTAGCACCGCTGCGTTAGCCTGATTTCTTCAGTTGTGCTCACTAACCCTCCAACCAGGTGCTCGATTGTGACTGAGAAGACGCCGAGGCGTCTCCGCTGCCGGTACGTAAGCAGTGTCGTTATACGCATGTCGACATCAATGATGCGTTCGCAGTCGTTCCAGTGCTCAAGATATGCAGTTTCGGTATTGAGATCGAACAGGAACCATCCGCCCGGTGCCATGCTGGCGCGCACGCACGCAAACGCCGCTTTCAGCTCCTCGACCGTCAGCATGTGGTTGAGACTGTCGAACATGCAGGCAACGCCATCGAACACGGAGGTGAACCCAAAGCACCGCGCGTCAGCCTGCACCAGCGTGGCACCGGGCAATCGCCTTCTGGCGTATTCGAGCATGGGCCGTGACCCGTCCAATCCAACGACCTCAATACCTCCCGCCGCGAGGTCAGCCAGCAGGACTCCCGTTCCGCAACAGAGATCAAGCACTCTCGCGCTGCCAGGCAGTCTGGGCAGGAGGATAAGCGCTACGGCTGACGTGAAGCAGCGGCTGGTCTGTGTCCAGTGTCTGTCGTACACGTCGGCAAAACGATCGTAGCAATCGGCGCGACTCGAAATACCTCTCAAGACCTGCCCATCCGTGCGACGCTGCAGGACAGTAACGGTTCCACAAACCCAGTATGTAATGGCCGAGGGTGGCCGATCAAGCGAGAGCCGAGAAAAGGGCCGGGCCCCGGAGGAGGGCTGGATACCGGGGCCCGTATGGACAAGAGGAGAGAAGACAGCGAAACAGCGAACGGAGTATCACCCGAGGACAGAGGGAGTGGGACAAGCCAAAGGAGGTGGTCGCCGTCTCTCCTGCTTCCACAATGTTGGGACTTGTAATGTACTCTGTCGCACTCGACTCCTCTGTCGAAACAAAGGCAGGCTCTGAAAATTATTTCGTATGCGACATAGGTAGTGTAGAGCATCTCTAAGTCTTTGTCAAGACCACCGCAACATTTTCTCCACAAATTCACAGACACATCCCATTGGGATTCACGAACTTGTCCGACACTTATAATCGCATGCGAACTATTGCTCAACGCTAGATTTCCAGTGGAGTATCATATCGTATAAGATGTGATTGGCGCCGTTGCTGCCATCGTAAAACCAGTGCGTTATGCGATGCTTCGCATACGTGATAAAATCCGGCGTCAACACTGTGACCACGTATACTTGGAGGCTACTTCATGAGTGAGGATAGTGGTCCCGCCTATGACTACCGGCTGGATCCAATAAACAACGACGATGACTACAACCTTCTCGCGCTGATTAACCAAACTTCACACGCGTTCAGCCTTTCCAGAACACGTGAGCTGAGCAAGTACGGTCTGAGTATGATGCGTGCTGCTGTGCTCCTTGTGCTGCAGGTGCGCGATAACAACGCCACACCGTCCGAGATCTCGCAGTGGCTGTTGCGAGAGCCCCATACCATCTCTGCATTGCTTGACAGGATGGAGAAGGATGGGCTCATACGTCGCTACAGGGATATGCACAAGAAGAACACAGTGCGTGTTGCGATGACACAGAAGGGACGATGGGCATACGAGAAGTCGCTTGAACGCAAGACGTTTCACGAGGTGATGTCCGTGCTTTCAGAAGAGGAGAGAGAAAACCTGCGGACCGCGATGACCAAGCTCTGGCTGCGGTCCCTGCAGGAGGTGAAACACGAGGTCGCGTGGGCAACTACAGCGCCTTCGCACGTGCCCATACAGAATGGCAGCAGTTCGGACGGCAACTAGCGCGGCCCGATGTGCAACAGCGCATCATGCCTGCTGTCCCGTGTCCCATTGACGCCGGTTCCGCTGTGGACCTGTGCCCCCCGTGGCGACACAGCCGCAACCGCTGGTGCACGTCCGCCACGGTTCCGGGCATGGACACGATATTCAGCCGAACAGCGGATCCGATAGGTGTGCTGGCAATCCGGATTGCCAGCCAGGTGCGTTCTCAACTCCGCCGGCAACGGACACCGGAGACAATAAGCCGCTCTGTCAATTCATAAGGACATAGCAGGCATCCCAGACAGAACGCCCTCCCACCCGGAAAAGCCGGCTAGCGCAGCCTTCGATCCGAACCTCGCCCGGCCTTCGCGTGCCCTCAACTAATGAGATGAGCAGACCGGCGCCCGAACATTCCATCACCGTCCAACCACCATCCCTCACACTGAAGGCAGCGGCCGACGCACTCGAGTCCAGCCGCATACGATTCTTCCCCAATCAATCCAGACACAATCCGTATCGGAAACACGAGAGAGACTGTACACGACTGTAGCCGAGAGTGCGGGGGTCACAGCTCTTGTGCCCTGCTGACACCTCTGGTAACATGAAGCGCCCATCATAGCAGGAGATCCTCGTTGGACGTCCACGAACTGATACTCAAGACACGCAGCTATCGCCGCTTCCACGAGAACATACCAGTCCCGACCTCGACACTGCGCGAACTTGTCGAGATGGCCCGCATTGCCCAATCACCATGGAACCGCCAGGCAGTGAAGTTCCTCTTCTCCAACCGGCCCGAGAAGAACGCCGAGATATTTCCTCTGCTGGCTTGGGCATCAAGGATGCCGGACTGGCCCGGCCCAGCGGAGGGCGAGCGTCCCGCAGCATACATAATCATTCTCGGGGACAGAGAAATCACCAGGTCATTCAACTTCGACCACGTCGTCGCCGGAACAGCCATCCTCCTCGGGGCTACCGAGCGTGGCCTTGGCGGATGTCTTATTGGGGCCTTCAGCAAGAAGAGGATGGCCGCAGTCACCAGCGTGTCCGACCGGTTCGAACCGCTTCTCGTAGTCGCACTCGGCAAGCCAAACGAGACCATAATGCTGGATCCGGTGGGGCCGGACGGGAACACCGACTACTGGAACGACGCGAATGGTGTCCACCACGTCCCAAAACGTTCTCTCGATGAACTGATACTCGGCGAGCTCTGACGCTGTAGCATGCGCTATTGGAGACAGCGCATACGGGCGTTCGGTTCCGCAGAACCGCATCGTCAACATGACCGTGCTGCTGAAGGGGCACGCCGAACCCATCATTCCGGTAAGCTGCACTGTGCAGGGAAGAGGGTCCTGCATGAGCCCGGTGTTCGCAAGCTCAGTGGCTTTTGCGCCGCCGCGCCTGCGCAGAGTGAACAAGTCCACGGTGACACGCTCCCTCCATAGTCAACGTGGCCTCCGGACCGACCAGGCAGAAGTCTGGGACAAGAATGACATGCGAATCCAGCGTCATCGGCTACCAGGGCGATGCGGGACGTCTACCAGGCGCGAATGCCGGAGCTGGATCATGTGCTCCAGCGCTTCCCGTCGGCACCGGATCACTGTGGCCTGCTCGCGCTGGTAGAGGGCCGAGTACTGGGACTTGCTATTTTGTCCCGCCCACAGGTCTACTGCGCGCTGCACACATGCCTGCTACGCAGCTACGTTATGGGCGCACACACGCCGGCACAACACGCGTTCGAAGGCGAGCCGACAGCATTCGTAAAGGCAGCACTCTCCTCTCATCAGACCCGTCGCTCTTCGACAGGGCTTGGAGAGGACCACCGCTACGAAGCAGACGGAATCGTGGGCTCAGCGCTCACGTTCAAGGGCAAAGTGGTACACATGACCTTCTTCCACGTGCCGCAGGACGACGCGCCGGCGCATGAACTCGACAGGAGAAATGGGGCAATACACCCTTGTGAGAGAGCCAGGCAACGACATTGCCGCAGGGCCGTACCTCTACCAGTGCATGCGGGGATCGCAGGACCATGCGAGGCGCATATGGACAGTACGACGACCGGACTACCCTGGCTACATGCTCACAAACAGACTGCGGACGCGGCTCACGTCCGCGTCCGCACAATCAAATCCATCAGGCGACCGTGTGATTCGCCAGTTGTTCCAGCGCCAGGACCATCGCAGAGTGGTCGAGATCTATCCCATCACGCGCAGCCACCGCGTTGAACATCTCCTGTGCCACCGCAGTGCTCGGGATACTCATGTGGAGGCTTCGCGCAGACTGGAGCGCAAGATTGAGATCTTTCTGGTGCAGGCGAATGCGGAAGCCAGGCTGAAACGTCCTCTTGATCATGCGCTCTCCCAACAGTTCCATAATGCGGCTTCCTGCAAGTCCACCCATGAGCGCCTCACGAACCTTCGCAGGATCCGCTCCAGCCTTGGAGGCGAAGGTCAGAGCCTCAGCCGTAGCGGCTATGGTGACCGCGACAGCTATCTGGTTAGCGACCTTGCATGTCTGACCCGCTCCATTATCACCTATATGAACAATGTTCTTGCCCATGAGCTCGAAGTAAGGCTTGATCTTCTCAAAGACCTCTCTCTTGCCACCCACCATTATCGACAGAATGGCCTTCTCTGCACCGACCTGGCCACCGGAGACCGGTGCATCGAGCATCTCGACCCCCAGGTCCTGCAGCTTCCTTGCAAACTCCTTCGTCGCAATCGGCGATATAGAGCTCATATCGACAACGATGGAGCCCTTTCGGATGCCGTGGACCACCCCATCCGGACCAAAAAGGACAGCCTCTACGTCCGGGGTATCCGGTACCATGACGATTATGATGTCCGACTTCTGCGCGACTTCTCTGCTGCTCGCGCAGGCGATGGCGCCCTTCGCAACGAGCTCATCCCGTGCCTCGACGTTGATGTCATACACATTGACCGTATGACCGGCTGCAAGCAGATGCCCGGCCATGGGCTTCCCCATGATACCGAGCCCGATAAATCCCAACTGTGTCATTCGCCCTCCTTCTTCGCTACAGGTACTCTTTGAGCCAGCCAAGGCTCTGTTCGGTCGACTTGGACGGGACATATTCACATCCTATCCAGCCGCTGTAACCCGCATCATCAATAGCTTTGAACAGGTTGGGGAAGTTGATCTCACCTGTCCCAGGCTCGTGCCGGCCCGGCACATCCGCTAACTGCATGTGACCAATCCTCTCAATGTTCTGGCGGATGGTCCTGATGAGATTGCCCTCCATGATCTGCATGTGGTAGATGTCGTACTGTATCAGCACGTTCGGGTGGTCAACTTCCCTGAGGAGGTCAACTGCCTGGCGCGTCGTATTGAGATAAAAACCGGGCATGTCTTCGGAGTTGATGGCTTCAACAACAAGCCGGATGCCCTTCTTGGCAGTCTCTTCAGCCGCATAGCGCACGTTGGCCACCAGTGTCTCCAGCGTCTTCAGCGGGTCCTGCGTTACCGGCGGGATGCCGGCAAGACAGTTGAGGCACGGACATCCGAGCGCGCTTGCATAGTCGACCGCCAGAGCTACGGCCTCGTGGAATTCATCAACACGGTCGGCCAGGGTCGCGAGGCCGCGTTCCCCCGCATTCCAATCACCGGCAGGAAGATTGTGCAGCACCACCTCAAGGTTGTTGCGGTGCAGGCGTTCCAGCAATTCATCCTTATCCCACTCGTATGGAAAGAGGAACTCCACACCTTTGAACCCCGCTGCTGCCGCGCGGTCAAAACGATCGAGAAAACCTACTTCCTTGAAGAGCATGGACAGATTTGCGCTGAATCTGGGCATCGTTCTTTCTCCTCCCTGTGCGCTTCACGGGCACATTCCCGCCACCCAAAAGACCCCCTGGCGAAGCAGCGGACGGAGTCTTATGAGCCATCGTATTCTAACACCAGTGCGGCAGGGGAATGCCAGACATGCCAACAACAGCACACCCGCGATCTGGTGCTTAGCTATGCTCAAGCACCACTGCGCATAAGCCGTTCCTAATCTTCCGTGGCCATCACTGCATCTGGGAGCAGTGTCTCGCGCGAGTTATAATCTGGGACCGTGCCGTCTTGCAGCCCACATACTACACAGAAGGGGCTCTCCAGTGTTTGAGCGACTCTGTGGCCTGAGAGACCGCGCGACAGCGGTTGTGCACCGGGATGGCCGCCTGCTGCTGGTACGCGACAGGGGGTTCCGGCACTTCTCACTTCCAGGGGGCGGAGTACGCCTTGGCGAGAGACCCATTGATGCAGCGGTACGGGAATTGGAGGAGGAGACCGGGCTCCGGGCTGTCTCGGCAGCTCCTCTGCTCCACTGTGGGACAAGGGATATCTTCAACACATATCACGTATTCCTTGTCGAGGCAGATGGAGAATTGCACATCGACCCCGTTGAACTGAGTGAGGCGCTCTGGTGGGACGGACAGACCAGCCTGCCGCTCTTTGGATACGTGAGACACATCCTGCGACAGTTGAGGTGGCCCGATATTCCTGATTCTGGCATACTTGAGTCATAGCAGCGGCGGCATCATGCGAAGGTGGCTGACTTCAGCAGGGGACATGTTGATATTGACCCTGATGCTTGTCGCTGGCGGGGCCACTGTTGCATGCGAACCTCCGCTTTCTGAGGGCAGGGCCACACAGGGTGTTACAGCCGGGGAGTGTCCACCGTCACAGACGCCACCCCAGTCATACTACCTTCCAGACGATGGAAGCTGGGAACTACCGCCCGACACGCCGACCGGCCGGTTTCCATCATGCGAGGGAACCGTGACCATCGAAGGACTGGGCGATTTTATCTTCAATCCTGTCGAAATACCGACCGTCCGCCCTGACGTCTTCACCCCGGGACACTTCTCGCTGTTCGATGTGCTCGTAGACCTGTCCTCAAAGGGGTGGTTCACCATGGAGTACCACTACGACCAGAACCTCGGGACCCATATCATCGACCAGCTGGACAACCGTGTCAACTGGTGGTACCGGGCACACTACGCCGGCGCGTGGTATGAACTGAACGCGTTCCGCATGGATCTCTACCCCTACAAGGACGGCACCGGGATAATGATGCGCCAGCAGACCGACGAGTTCATGGGCACCCTCTACAACAGCTTCGCCTCAGAAATGCGCAGACTATCACTCAATCAGGGACGGGTGGTGATACCCGAAGTACGCATAGGTCCGGCGGTCTACACCAATGTGCCTGTGAGTGCCCACGATGTCCGCACCGACGTATTTGTCCCGGGCACCCTCACCGCGCTCGATGTCCTGCTCAGCCTTGCCGACCAGGACAGGATAGAGCGCATGAAACTGACATGGTACGCGAGCATAGGCGACGCTGATCCTGTCGACAGCTTCCGTGTTGAACAGATTGACGACGGCGACGGCTTCTTCGATGATGAAGCCTCCCCGGAGACAGGGGGCTGGGTGTACGAGTCGGGTGCGCGCGACTTTGCAGGATTCAAGGGCAGCCACATACACATACCTGTTGACACGCGTGTTCTCGTCTCTCCCGAATACATGATGTGGTACTGGCTGAACTAGTCCCTTCTGGCTTCGGTGGCAATACCGTCATCGCCGGTTCACTTGAAATGCGTGTGCCTGAACATCCCGAGAGCGATTGCAGCAGCGATCGCAACGTTGAGGAGTCGGCCCTGACACTGAATATCCTCGAACGCTACCGCGCGGTCCTCCGTGCATCCCGGGACAAGCCTCCCAAGCTGCGATTCGGTCGACGCACCGTCGCGGTAAGCACTATCGCACAGCAGTTCTACTGCGAGAAGGCGGTCCAGTTCAGCTTCGAGCATCCGCTGCCGCCCAGCCGGAACATGCAGGACGGCACTGCCGGACATGAGGTTGTCGCGGCACTCGGAGTACCCATGACCCACGAACAGGCAGTGCAGCAGGCCATAATCGAGCGCGCAGTCCCCCTGTGTGTATACGAGTTCAGGATAGGGTGGGAGCATGATGGCGTCACTGTGCTGGGTTTCGTGGACGAAGCCTGGTTCCGCGGGGGGAGAGTCGAGCTGGTGGCAGAGAGGAAGTTCAGCAACAGGCCGGGCATCTACCTCCCATACAGGATCCAGGCAGCACTCTACTGCCTGGGGCTTTCCGAAATGGGGTTCAGTGCAGAAGCGGCCATGTACCGCATCAGCGTCCTTCAGCGAGGCTGTCACGCATGCGCAGAACTTGCCGCTGGCGACTGTCCCATCCTCACAGGCAAGACGGAGGGAACAATCCGCTGTGAGGGCAGAGGCATAAGCGAGGTCTTCCACTTCGACAGAGAGCAGACTGTTCGCAATCTTGACTGGGCCCTGGAATTCTGGCGAAACGAGCGCGAGGCCGAGCCTGCTGCGAGTCCCGGCCGCTGCCGCGCATGCCGCTACAAGAACGTATGCGAGGCGGCGCAACTTTGAGGTAGAGTCAATCACCCTCCGGCGGCTCGGGTAACTCGCCGCGCAGAGCAGCCTCGGCGATTTCCTTTGTCTCCGGTCCGAAGTCGCTCTTAGTTATCCACTCCAGGTAGCCAGGGTCATTCTGCTTCACGGTCTTCAGCGGCACACCCTTGTACTTGCCAAAACCGAGGACGGGGATACCACCAGACCACAGGAACTTCCCCTGTGGGTCTATCCAGTTTTCCTGTTCACGGTTGCACAGCGCGTGAAGCCCCCGGATCGTGCGGGGCAGGTCGGGGTTCGCTGCAAGTATGCCCTCCAGCACGGCAATCGATGCCTCAACATCCGCCTCGGACGTGTGCGCATTGCCCATCTCGCAGCCGCAGTACTTGCGGTGAGCTGCCGCGAGGTCGCGCGGTTCAAGCATGTGGAACAGGATCTGGCCGTCGACGATGCGACGACCACGTCGGGAAAATTCCAGCCCGGCACGGCGGAACTCCGCCTCCAGCAGGGGAATATCGAGCCTGCTGACACCGAATCCTCCAAGATCGGCATCTCCTATGAAATCGAGCAGTTCCCGCGCGCAGAACGAAAAACCGGGCAGCCCCGCAACGTCTTCGTTCGTGATGCCGTGGACGTCGGTTGCGCTCTTCGGAATGGGGATACCGGGGTTCACACGGCGGGTCCATGTCTCCCGTGTGCCGTCCGGGTGCAGCTTGACCGCCGTCACCTCAACTATCCGGTCGGCACTCGGGCTTATGCCGGTGGTTTCGAGATCGAAAAAGACGACTGCCCGGTCAAATTCAAGGTGCGGCATTTCTGGCTCCTCTCCGGTGCCGCAGAGCTGAGCTGCCCATCGACACCACGCCCATCCTAGTGCGGGCTGCGCCCGCAAGTCAACCTCCTGTACTGCCACACACGTCTGGGGGGACAACAACAAGACAATGACGCCGGGCCGATGAAGACCGGAGCAACCACCACCGTCGTGACGCGGCCCGGCGCGTCCAGGAGCGACGTGGCGCACGCTACACCGAACGTAAGAACGAGGACCGCTCTGAAGGATGCTCAGGCTCAGCGGTTC
>CAZODZ010000005.1:0-55195 GCA_964578745.1 uncultured Dehalococcoidales bacterium
GGGTCGGATACTTTACAACAGAGTCATTCGAACGCGCAACGCGCAGGGACAGTTGCCGCCTGCTGGCGCATGTATATGGCACTTTGGCACAGGCAATATGGGCCTGACGTGTCCTGCTGCAATCCACGTGGCGTCCCGCGCAGCACAACATTCCGCCAGAATACAGTCACCTGAGCTCGGAGAGAATCGACCGGCGAGGAGGTGTACGGGAATCCAAAATTCTGCTGCGCAGAGATTCTGCCCAGCACCCCAGACATAGCTTCGCCGCCGCTCCGGTGGTACGGCCCGTGCGACGGCGACGGCGGACGAGAGGAGTATTACGGGTTATGGCCTTAGTTCAATTATAAACTCCTCCACCAGCCAAGTCAACGCACAAATTGCCGGTTTTTTACATAGGTAAACCTTGTCCTCACACTACATTTCGTGTCCCTGCAGTCAGCCGGGAGGCAAGGCTCAGTCGATTGCAGAGGTCACTTCTGCATCGATGCACCGGCCCCTGCCTTCAGCAACAGCCATCACCTTCACACGCGACACGAGGAGCCCGAGTGCCTGCCTCTTGACCTCGTAGCCCCCATCCAGCATTTTTACAGGGCACGGACCTCTTCGAGCCGTTCCTCAATCGTTCTGCACCGCTCCTTGAGGATATTCACGCTCTAGAGCTCACGTGGCCTTCCCCACACCCTTTGAGATAGTCCTCCTCGTGTCTCACCATCCGCCACAGCCACTCGATGACCAGGTTGTCCCTGTGGTTTCCCTTTCCCATTCATCCCGATGCTGACGCCAGTACGCTCCAACCTCACGGTGAACTCACCCCCGTAAACCGGCTTCCCCCGGTCGCTGTTGCACATCTTAGACATGTCGGCACCAAGGGCCTACGCCAACGCCTCGGCGCAGAAGACAACGTCGAGGATTTTCCACAGGCGCCAGAAGGGCGAGTACAGGCTGCGCCAGCCCACAGATACAGGAAACCTTGCGCCGTCGTGAAGTACTGGTCTCCGCGCCCAGGGCTGGTCCGGCGGCCTGCTCATACTCAGCCCTTTGATCAGATACGGCAGGCGCCGCTCTGATTCCGGCCCGGCAAGCCAACCTGCTTCACAGGAAATCCCGCTCGAACTTCAGCCGACCAATCTGCTGGTACAGCTACGCCATCAGTACATCATCGCTCGTCTTCCGCTTTTGGCCATCATCGAACACCGTGGCAACCCCTTCCGGCAGCGCCTCTTCCCATGCCACCACTAGAGATAAATGTCGAACCAGCTGTCCAGCTGCGCTACCACCTCATCTCCTGCCCCTTTCTTACCTATTCCAGGGCAGGGCACACCCTGAACCCCCGTTCAAATTCCTTGGGTCAGCTCACGGTGGCCACGTTGCAGGTCGCGTGTCCCTGTTTCCTCACTCATGCATGGCGCCCACTCACGAGAACCATCAGTGAGCAGACCATGGAACATCTTGCCTGCGGTGTAACTGTGCCTGGAGTTCACGATACTTCTTGATGTACTCGTGGATCGCTATCACGACGGCAGCATGGCTCCAAGTGAGCGGTGATGCGCTGAGCGCGTTATGGCTATAAGGATCAATCTGCTCAGCGAGAATACCACTGGGGAGAGCACATTGCTGGGCCCAGGTGAGAGCCTGGAGGGCTGGTTCCAAGTCGCCCACCGATTGAGCTCTGGCGATATGGTATTGAGCCACCCACATGGTACAAATGAACCAGGGGTTACCAGGAATATTGGCAATGTCATGGCTGACTTGCTGATAGCGGTCGTTCTCATAGCGAGCAACGCCTCCCACCTTGGATTTGCACCAAAGCCGGTCCATGAGGGCCGTCATCGTGCTTTCAACAAGGGGGTCAGTAACCTCGAACATACCGAGAACAAAAAGACCGCAAACACTGCTATCGATGGTATAGTCCGGTTCCACCACCCCGTCAGCGCTAACCACAATTGAGCGCAGGAAGCGCCCCAATTTCTTATCAAAGAGATACTCAACAACAGCCTCTTTCATTTCAGCAGCGGCCTCCCGGTAGTGTTTCATGAGTGCTACCTCACCAAACACTTCGGCGAAGTTGGCTGCAGCTTGTAATCCTGCCCAGACCGCAGCAGCCGTAAAACAGTGGATGCCACGGCGTTCTTCCCAAAGGTCATATGAAGGCGCTGGAAGGTTGGTATGAGCCTCCCTGAAACCAACCATGAAGTCAGCGGCATTCTTGATCAGGTGTCGATAGTGGGAACGGATGAACTCTACGTTGCGGAACTTGTTGTAGTGGTACCAAAGGCTGTGTATGACCAGAGCAGTCTCATCTTCTTCAATCGGCAGTTGCGGCTCGCCCTCCTCGTCTGCCCACGGCATCCACTGGCCTGCCAGAGAACCATCGGAGGTATACTTGTGAAGCAGGTAGCCTCGACTGGTGATGGTATTAGCACAAAACTCGAAGAACGCGTGACTGATTTCGTTGTAGTTCGCCATGTCCAAGGCTTGAGCGGCGAACGCACCATCGCGACCCCACACATAAGAATAGGTATCCTGCAAGACACCGGCGACGTCGGAGTCCGTGCTAGCGATGATGGCACCACGGTTATCGGTTTGCACGCGCATAGTGAGCAAGCTGCGTCGGTACAAGTTGAGTATGGACGCAGGCAGGTCGGCGCCGTCCAGCGATTCCTTGTTCACCCACGCACGCCAGTAATCACGCGTACGGACGATGAATGACTCAGGCCCACGCTCATGAATCAGAGCCTGAAGTTCCTCGATTCCGTGGAAGCGGGTGCTTACCGCCAGCCAGTGGCAAATCGTTGAATCCCCTCCAGCGGGCACAGCATCGTCGTACAGCCCAATAATGCCCTCGACAAATCCACACGCAAGAGGCACCTTCGCCAACTCACCGTCTTCAGCATCGCGCCATGCACTTCCATTGTCCCCATATGCTGTGTTCCCGGTTGTCCAGTCGCTAATGCCAACCCATCCATTTACTTGGCCACCGGCTAGGAAGTAGCGCTGCTCCTTGTACATCACCAAGGCTCTCAGTCTAGGATGGTAGTAGACAGTATCGCCTATTGCCCTGCCCAGAATCCGCAGCGCGTAATGGAAGAACAGGCGTACATCGCGGGGGTAGTCCCGATGATTGACGATGTTGACCCGCCTGAAGAAGATGTCCCGATGAAAGTCTACGAGGTCAGAAAAGGTCAGAGTGAGTCCCATTTCACGGCTAGTCGCAGTAACGCGGGTGACCAAGCTCTCACTTTCATAGACCATCTCCCTCTGCCACTGGGGACCGTCGATCCAAGTGAAGCTGCCATCAATCCAGACGCCAGTACGTGATACACAACCTTCGGTATGGTTCTCCTTACCAACATAAGGATAGTAGATGTCCCGCAGGTTGTAGTCGGTGTCAAAATTGACGTGCAGGTTGCCATTGCCTACAGGTAAGTCTCTAGGCATGCCAGTTGCTGGATCGCCCTCCTCTCCCGATTCAATGCGCTGTTACAGAACTCCCGGGCTTTCTCAGCTGGCCACCCCTTGGACGCTCTGCTGCAGTCCTCCCGGCACACGCCCCCGTGGTCTTTCCGGGTGTCGGCCAGCCAGTATCCCAACGTAAACATCCATGACTTTCGTGGCTACGTGGTCCCACGAGAGGTTTCCTGCAGTCTTCCTGGCATGCCCGCCCATCGTCTTTCTGAGTTCAGCGTTTGAAAGCAGCAACTCGATTTTTGCTGCCACCTCGCTGACATCGGAAGGCTCTCTAAGCAAGAGTCCATTTACACCGTCGACTATGACATCAGCAGCTCCGGCAACCCTGCTGGCGATTACCGGCAGGCCGCTAGCCATGGCCTCGACGATGACCAGGCCAAAGGGCTCATATAGGGTAGGAAGAACAAATACATCACTGGCAGCATAGTATTTTGAAAGATTGCTGCTGTGAGAAACGAAGATAACCCTCTCCCTTACCTGCTTCAGCTCGGCAAGTTGGCCGTAGAATTCCTCGTCGCCGCTACCAATGATCACAAGTCTGACCTCCAGCCTTGAAAGCAGCGCGAGGGCTTCTATGAGATAGTGCACTCCTTTTCGCTCCCAATCACCCCCGGCAAACATCAGAACTAGCTCGCCAGAGGGTATGTCGTACTTTCGCCTGAGGCTCTCCCTGTAGACATGCCGATTGGCTGGGCTAAACATCTTCAGGTCTACCCCGTTAGGGATCACGATGACACCTTCAGCGACATCGCCGTAATGGCGAATGAATTCGCTTTTCATAGACTGTGAAACTGCGATACACACTTTGTGGCTATTGTGACCGAACATCAGCCCCTCAACAAACGCAGCCAGTCTACGATATGCCCTGTGGTCAAGGGCCTTCAGTGCTTGCCCAATACCTATATGCGGCATCTCGATTACACTGCTGTTTTCAAGACGAAGGCCCTCTTTCTCGCAGAAATGAGAGGTGACAACATCAACAGGGAAGGCGCAGCAGTAGCCTGATGAATGAATGATATCAAAGCCCTTTTTCGTGAGGTGAGAAAGAACGGCAAGGATGATGGTGCTGGATACCAGAAAGGTCATGTACGCCAGAAACTTGGGGCGGGTAACCGCCGGCACCCTGTGGTACTTAATCTTCGACAGGTCAATCCCGTCAATGGTGTGCGAGAAAACCGAAACCTGATGGTGTTCACAAAGCCTCTCGACCAAGGCAGCAGTGACTCTTGCCGGACCGGACCGAAAGTGAACAGCGGGCGAAACAATAGCGATTCTCACAACTGGCTCCGAAGAGGCAACTTTCTCCGAGGGTTCAGACCGTAGTCCTTACGGCGGAAGGCATCAGATCTTGGCTCAAGGAACCAGTGCCAACCTCGCCACCGGGGCCACCGTTGCCGTGGCACTTATCCTCTGGTGCCATGAGCATTATACCACGACGATGAACATGGGGGATGGGACTCGCATTGCCAGCCCTATCAGAGCGAACCGGCCCACACGTTGGGGCACCCATGGGACTCCTCTGACCTTACCCCCGCCGTTGATGCCAGTGCCACTTGGAGTCCTGCAGTCGTCTCTGCGTACTCGTGTGGTGTCAGACCACCAAGCGTGCTATATGGCTTGGCGCTACTCCAATCCCATTGAACGCTTCGATGACCTGCGCCTACACGTACCGCCTCGTGCCATTCTGAGTCCTCCTCCTGCTTCGTCAATGGTCTATCAGAGGACTCCAAGCCATACTGGCACTGATTCCAGCGACGGTCATGTGGCGAGTTTCTTCATGCCAGCAACAGCATTAAAAGGGCATTTTCCATACCTTCGTGCTCGTGTGCGGAGCAGAACCAACTCGGGCTGCCTATCCAAGCCCCCAGGTCCGCTCAACCGCCTGCCATCATAACGATCAGTTCAGAAGGCACTGCAAGCTTATTAGCCGCTTCACCATTGCCCGCCTGAGCAGGGCCGAGCACAGCCTCGGCCTGCTATTGCTGCCAGCAATACGAATATTCGTGTGGTGTCCCCACATGCAGCCACGGCGTGTACAATGAAAGGCGTCATGCATGAAGTCGGTCTGTAGCCCGGCCCTGCACCACCATTCTGTGATGTCCTGCAGCCAGGAGCCGGGACTGCAGGAGCAAAGCGGAGAGCTGCGGCAGGCCAGGGTGCACGATTGATGCAATCCGTCGAAAGGAGAGACGACGTGACAAAACGAATCCAGAAAGGAACTACCACGGTACAGGGCATCGACCTGTACTACGAAAGAGCCGGCGAAGGTGAGGCAGTCATCTTCATATCCGGTCTGGGGGGCAACGCCGACCTGTGGAAGAGGCAGACGTCGGAACTCTCCACCAGCTACGAGGTTATCACATTCGATAACCGGGGCTCCGCCAGAAGCGCTGTCCCCGAGGGCCCCTACACCATCCAATTGATGGCTGCTGACACGGTGCAGTTGATGGACGCGCTCGACATCGCCGCAGCTCACGTAGTCGGCTGTTCCATGGGGGCAATGATTGCTCAAGAGGTAGCCATTCAGTATCCGGACAAGGCGCTGTCACTGACGCTGATGGGAGCCCAGAGCGGTGGCCCACACGCGTTCGTGCCACCACCTGAGGAAGCGCAGGCACTTGAGGTCCTGGCAACGCATGAATTCGAGCCGGAGGAGCGAGCAAGAGCCTGGCTTGCACACACATTCAGCGAGGGATTCCTCAAACGTGAGAGTGAGCTGGTCGCACAGTATGTCAAACTGAGCGCACAGCGTCCGACAACGATAGAGGGACTCAAGGCACAGTGGAGCGCGCTCATGTCTTATGATTCATGGGAGCGGCTTCCACTGATTATCGCACCGACACTCATGCTCCACGGCACCCTCGATAAGCTTGTGCCGGTAGAGAACGCCGACGCTCTAAGCATCAGGATTCCCAATTCGAGGGTAGTATTGATCCAAGATGCCGGCCACAGCATCGCATACGAAGCGGCGGAGGAGGTCAACGAGTTACTGCGGCAGTTTTTCACCGAGAACCGATACCCCAACGAGACGAAGGTAGAGCACGCCGAGTAGCGAGAACGAGCACCAGCCGTACCCTCACAGCCAGACCATCCTGGCCAACGGCTTTCTCACCATCGCAGGAGGATACATCTGCCACAATGCCCTCGGCGTCTTCTGCCCGTCAATTGCCCATGCAGCAGATCGTTCTCAACGTCGGATAGCGATGAGCCTACCCCTCATCGACTTGCCGATGGCGCTGCTGCTCTCCCCCTCCACTGCACCATCTTCGTGCATCTGGTTCCGCAGGACAAAGGACAATACCAGGACAGACTGTGTACAGGGAAGGGTGGAGTGACGCACAACGGCATAGCCCGTATTCCGGAGCGAGCACTTGCAGGTGGGAGTACCGGAAACAGGCAATCCTAAGGCGGCAGCGGCGACTGCTGGCTGGCTTGTTCGTCGCACCAACGTGATGGGTTGTTGACCAGCTCGTCGTTACGCAGCAGGTGTACTGCCACATCGACACCGGCTGCCAGCCAATGAACGCAGTGACCTGCAACAGTATCTTGTGACCGGTCACTCTCGAGAAGCTGGCGTCGCTCGACACCCCGGCTGAGCAAACGCTGGTTGTGTCCAGGGCTGCGAGGGGCTAGAGTATTCAACCAGTGCAGATGCACCATATACAGAGGAGGACACGCCATGAGGAGTCATGTCACGACCAGAGGTCTTGAACGCGCAACGCACCGGGCACTGTACTACTCGATGGGGATACTGCCCGAGGAACTCGACAAGCCGCTGGTTGCTATCGTCAATCCCCAGAATGAGACAATGCCGGGGCATGTCCACTTGGACCTGATCGCACGTGGTGTCCGGGAGGGCATTCTCGCCGCAGGGGGTACGCCAATCGAGTTCGGCACGATTGGACTCTGCGACGGCATCGCGCAGGGGAACTACGGCATGCACTACCCGCTTGCCAGCCGCGAACTAATATGCGACTCCATCGAATGCATGATCCAAGGTCATTCCTACGATGCAATGGTACTGGTGACAGAGTGCGACAAAATAACCCCGGGCATGCTGATGGCGGCAGCGCGACTCGACATACCAACGATCGTGGTAAGCGGCGGCCCGATGTCAACAGGATGGTTCTGCGGCCGTGAAGTCGGGTACACGGACCTGATAGAGGCACAGGGACTTGTACAGCGGGGTGAGATGACCCGGGAAGAGCTGTCTGCTTTCGAACGCGCAGCTCTGCCAGGGTGCGGTGCATGCAACATCATGGGTACAGCCAACACCATGAACTTCCTTACCGAAGCACTTGGCATGTGCCTGCCCGGCAGTACGATTCCCGCAGTGAGCGGCCAGCGGGTTGCGCTGGCCAAGCGTACGGGCATGAAGGTGATGGAACTGTACCAGAGAGGCATCACCCCACGGCGTATCCTCACTTCTGATGCCTTCTGGAATGCATTCGTGGTTGACATGGCTATCGGCGGGTCGACTAACACTCTGCTGCACCTGCCAGCCATCGCCAACGAGGCTGGCCTGTCAATCGACATGGAGATGGTACGTGAGATAGCTTCCCGTGTACCCAACCTGGTGCGCATCAAGCCATCCGGGGACCACTTCCCCGCAGACCTCGACCGTGCTGGAGGCATTACGGCGTTGATGAAGCAGCTGCTCGATGCTGGTCTCATCAGAGACAACCTCACCGTCACAGGTGCGACAGTCGCCGCAAACGTGGCAAAGGCCGAGGTCACTGACAGATCGGTCATCCGCCCGATGGATAAGCCATATTCGGCAACTGGCGGCCTCGCACTGCTGTACGGAAACCTTGCACCCGCTGGCGCGGTCTGCAAGACAGCCGGTGTGTTGCCCGAGATGTTGCGTCACTCGGGACCAGCGCGGGTGTTCAATGAGGAAGAGGCAGCAGTCAAGGCCATCTATGAAGGTCTCATCAACCGCGGGGACGTCGTCGTCGTGCGGTACGAAGGACCGCGCGGCGGGCCCGGCATGCGTGAGATGCTGTCTCCCACCGCGGCCATCGTCGGCATGGGGCTGAGCGATTCGGTTGCGCTGGTCACAGATGGTCGTTTCTCCGGCGCAACCAGAGGGGCCGCCATTGGACACGTTTCCCCCGAGGCTGCGTCCGGTGGACCGATAGGGCTCGTGCGCGATGGAGATACCATTGAGATTGACATCCCGGCCGGAGCCTTGAGGCTGATGATAAGTGAAGCAGAGATGGAACAGCGACGGAAATCATGGCACCGTCCACCCTTGAAGGCCCAGCCGGGCAGCTACCTCGACCGGTACTCGAGGATGGTAACATCGGCGATGACCGGCGCGGTGTTCACACGCAACTGGTCACAGTTTGAATAGGAGCCGTATCCTGACAAGGAGGTGAAGATGGAGATTCAGTGGCTCGGTCATGCAGCCTTCAAACTGACGGGCGGTGGCTCGGTCGTGTACATCGATCCAAGTGTGATGCCATACCTCGGCCAGAAAAGTAGAGACCTTATGTCACATGCCGAACCCGCTGACGTGGTCCTCACCACGCATGAACATGCCGACCATTGCAGTCCCGAGATCATCGCACGGCTGCTCAAGCCGGGAACGATCATCGTCGGCCCTTCATCGTGCCGGCCGAAACTGGGCTCCCAGTTCAGAGAGATGAATCCAGGTGATACGGCCAGTTTCGGCAACGTGAACGTTCGTGCGGTCGAAGCCTACAACGTGGTACGACATCGGGCACCAGGGACACCGTTTCACCCGCGTGGAACAGGCGTCGGCTACGTTGTGACCATCGAAGGCCAGAGCGTGTACCACGCAGGCGACACAGAACCCGTCCCGGAGATGGAGCATGTGGGGCCGGTCGACGTCGCTCTCATGCCAGTAGATGGGCACTACACCATGTCCCCAGCGGAAGCGCTACAGAGTGCTGCACTGGCAGGCGCCCGCACAATGATCCCGATGCATTTCTTCGATACGAAAATCGAGACCGTTCTCGAGGCAGCGAAAGCGGTGCAGGGCATGGAGGTCAAGTTCCTGGATCTGGGGCAGACGTATGAGCCGGGGCAATAATGGCCGGGCCGGATGAGGAGGGGGATGAGCCATCGCACAGGGTGGAACGCATCCCTCTTATCGAGATAGCAGGCCACGTCAGGGACGTACATGTTGCCGGGCTGACCGCCGGCCAGCTGTACGGCTGCTGCCCCATTGGGGAGACTCTACCACCGATCAAGACATGCCGGAACAGCGGCAGAGGCCTTCACGATTATGAATTGCCCTGATGGCCATGGTTCCTAACACTATTCGCGACAGCGGTACGTACACACGCTTTTGACGCAGTCCTGTGTCGGCGTATACTTCAGGCAGACGATCGCGCCACTGAGAGGGGGCGCCTGGGGAGCAGGGATCTATTGGGCCTCTGCCGGATATCGGCGGAGGCATTTTTGTGGCAGCGAGGGGCAGTTTCCAGGGACTTTTTGCATTGAACGAGAGCCCGTCCAGAACCGGAGACCTTGCACCAGGAGAACACGGTATTCGTACTCCTTTCGTTTGAAGGTCCCGATCCGTATGCACTAGCTGCCGGTCTCGGCGGGCACATTACTCATGTGGCACGAACTTTCGCATAAGAGGACTGTGAGACGCGCCTGTTCTTCGTCGGCGACCCGAGGGCTGCCGGACGCGAGGTACTCGAAGGGAGTAGCCTCATTCCGCACAGATGGTGCCAGTGGATAAGCGAGTACTAGCCCAGCGGTGTCTACGATGGCGAGAACGAGAAATGGAATGACTTCAACGAGTCGATACCTACGTGGGTCATTGAAAACATCGTGCGTCCCAGCGTTGCCAATGGCAAGGTGATTGCTGTTCTGGCTGAAGAGTGGCACACAGCCGAAGCGGCGTGTCGCCTGAGTGAGCAACTGACAAACCGCGGCCTGCGTGGCCATGTCGTGATCTTCTGGAATGCGAACTGCGACGTCATCAACGTGCGCTTTCACCACCAGTATGAGCTATCGAGAACGCTGTACAATGCGCCTGATGCGGAGCTTGCCAACAGTAGTCACGAGCCATTTGGGCTCGAGGGGTTGGAAGTAATGGCTTCAGGTGGACTGGTCTTCGCGGGAGGGACGGGGGAAGACTACGCACAGCACTTCTCCAACAGCATCGTACTGGACGTGAACGATACCCAGGAGATTACCAGATATCTCGATTATCTGGCATTGAATCGCGGCGTGGCCACACGGCTGCGCGAAGCAGGCCGGACCACGGCGCACCAGTTCACATGGCCGTCCGTCATCGACGAACTAACCGAGCGACTGGAGAGTCGGACACGAGCGCGACAGGCACTGGCCAACCTTTTCGATATCGTGGTCCAGAGCGCCCACAAACCGTCAACGCTGGACGCAATTTCGATCGGGGGTACGGTCGTCCATCCGGGGCTCAAGCACAATGGATAGCAGGGGAGAGATGGCGCGAATATTACCATCGCAGGCGGAAAGGCTGCTTGCAAATGTGCCACAAGATGTTGGCTTCCGCTGTCACACGGGAGAGATGTACTGGAACCTGCGAGACCTCGGGCGCGGGCTTTCAAGCATGGATGAAGCTTCGTTCAGGCATCACGTGAATGAACGGAAGAATGATTTCGCCGTCTGGACACGGGATGCGATAGGCGATCATGCGCTTGCGAGAAGCCTGTGGGACACGCGCAATCCTGCAGTTGCTACCCGACGAGTGTTGGAGCGTATCGTCTTCCTCGAATCGCAGCGCTGACGCGCCTGCCCGGGGACAGACTGCCTCTTACAAAACGGTCTCTTCCGGTCCTGTCCATCATGCAGCAGCACCTGCTGTGCTCCATGGCAGAAGAACACTGGGAAGCAACGGCCGCAACTTTGACCTGCTCACGCGGAAGACGGAAGAGCAGAAGGGCGTCACGGCGGGCGAGAAAGCGCTATTCGAACTCACCACGCGAGAGAGCGATAAACACTACCGCGACTGCGCCCAACAAGAAGGACATCGGAGTCAGCACCGCACAAATAGAGCCGGCCAGCGCCACACCCCACTGTTGACGCTTCAGAGCATAGATTCCACCGATCAGGGCGACTATACCGAGGAGGATCGCAGGCAGACCAAAGAAGCCAAACAAGTTGCTCATTCGGGGCACCACATGATAGCCACCCCACACACCTGTATTGCCCATCCACATGCCAAGGGCCCCCATGAGACCACCACTTATCAGTGCAAACGCTCCACCCACCATGCTGCATATGCCACCTGCTACCGGCTTCCATGTCTTCTCCATCCGCTGTCACCTCCAAGACAGTGTACAACACTATGATATGACATTCCCAACGCGTTCCCGGCACCCTCACGGAGGAGGCACCCATACCACCATCAGCCTCAGAGCAGAGGAAACTCACTATGCGAGGCATGTGTCAGCCCCATCATTGCTCTGCCGCTGCGGCACCCAGCCAAGGGCGACAAGCTTCACGCTGATATCGTTCTCCACCAGCTAGAGTACAACTCTTCCAGCGGTCGTTGAACCCGGCGCATGTCTCACCCAGCCATCCAGCATCGCTATTGAAGAGCCCTTCAAATCGTGCCAGCTTCCGTTGTTTCAACGCCCCACCGCATTCAGACGGCCGGCCTCAGCATCATACTTCTTACACGCTACCCGAACCAGCCGAAGCCGCGGCCCCTGTCGCCCCCTCACAGGGCTGAGATGATGTCTAGAACTGCGGACATGAACACAGTTCGAGTGTCTCACTGCCATCCAGCCACGCACGGCCAGAGGCAACCGCGCGTAGGAATAGCGCCGGTCGCAGTGGCAGCGGGCCACCCCCCACGGCGCAGCCGCGCCTGCGGCCCCACCATTCCTGTTCAACCACGCAGGACTCCAGCTATGCTCGTCAAGACATTCACGGGAATTTGACAATCTGCTGCTAGCATCCAGCACCGGAGGTGATGAGAAGTGGAATAACAGAAACCGGCTGAGAGTCATGCTACAGACCGGGGGATACCACCGCTAACCAACAAAGGCAATGGAGTAACTATTCAATCTAAGGCTGCATGGAGGTATGACGCAATGAACAGAAAGAGAATACGTGTGCTGGCCGGCGTTCTCGTAGCCGTGATTGTGCTGACGGGGGTGTTGATAGGGACGGTCTCGGCCGATAACAGCTACCCAGCGCCAGGCCGCGACAGGCTGCTCGCACGGGTGGCTGAGATACTCGGCGTTGACCAGGCAGATGTAGAGAACGCCTTCCAGCAGGCACTGCAGGAGCAGCGTGAGGCACGCCAGCAAACGATGCAACAAGCCCGCGAGGCACGGATACAACAACTGATTGACGAAAGGATCATCACGCAGGAGCAGGCAGACGAATGGAAAGAGTGGCTCGAATCCCGTCCCGACTACAGCGACGAGATGCGTGAGTGGTTCGAATCGCGGCCGGATTTCGACTGCCGTGCCCTGGAAGGCACGCCTCGTTTCGATGGCAGAGTACGTAGAGCAGGCGGCCTTCACAGATGGTCCAGTGGTATGCCCGGCTGGTGCGATGCATGTCCCGCGTGGGACTGAGATGCGTGACCAGCCAGCTGAGCGAATCTCTCGAGCACGAGAAGGGGAGGCATACGTTTCCCCTTCCTGCGCGTTATGTTCCGCACCTGCGCTACAATGGCACATGCTGTACCGTTCTGGAGGGACACAGGGATGCCTCACAGAATACTGGTAGTCGATGATGACCCAAACACCACACGGCTGGTGAGACTCTACCTGCAGCGAGATGGACATGTTGTCTCTACCGCGGCCGACGGCCTCGAAGCGCTCCAGATCGCCAGGGAGAAGCACCCGGACCTTATCGTGCTCGACATCATGATGCCGAAGATGGACGGCGTCGAGCTATGCCGCGTCCTGCGACAGGAATCAGACGTACCTATTATCATGCTGACCGCACGTACAACCGACGAGGACAAGCTCAAGGGGCTTGATACCGGAGCAGACGATTATGTCACTAAACCGTTCAGCCCGCGAGAGCTGGCAGCGCGCGTTCGAGCCGTACTCAGGAGACTTCCCGGCGAACGCGGCCCGAACGAGTTGCACAGGGGTGACCTCGTCATTGATTTCCGCCGTCACGACGCTTTTCGAAACGGCACAACACTCGGCCTGACAAGGGCCGAATTCAAGCTACTTGGTGTACTTGCATTGCAGCCCGGCCGTGTCTTCAGCAGGGAGCAGCTCATAGAGAAGGCCCTGGGGCACGATTTTGAAGGCTACGAGCGCACAGTCGATGCACACATCCGGAATATCCGGCGGAAGATTGAGGACGATCCTGCTCACCCAAGCTACATCAGGACCGTCTATGGCGCCGGTTACTCCTTTGTAGAGACAGAATGAACACCAACAGTCTGCTGTTCCGGCTTCTTGTCGGTTTCACAGTTGTGATCGTCATCACAGTCGGGGCAGTGTTCTTCTTTCTGAGCCAGTCGACCGCTGCCGAGTTCGCACGCTTTCAGGAGAGCATAGAACAGAGGCGTGTGGACAACCTTCGGTTCGTGCTCAGCAATTACCGTTGTCAGTCGGGAGGCTGGGAGGGTGTCCAACCGTACATCGTGCAGATGGGAGAGATCTACGAGTGGCACATCATTGTCACAGACGATGACGGCACCGTGGTGGCCGATTCTGAGTCGAAAACAGTCGGAAGGCATATCGAGCCCCAAGGCAAAGGAATTCCTATCAAGAGCCTCCGCGGCGAATCAGGCTATGGCATGCTGTACTTCGAACCACACTATCAGCGCGGTGCAGAGGCAATGCTGCTCCGCGCCATGGTCTCGAGAGTGGGTGGCCTGCTACTGTGGAGCTGCCTCATTGCGGCAGGCGTCGCAGTCATCACTGCTTTCCTCATCTCAAAGCGTATAGCCGCTCCCGTAAAGGCACTGACAGACGCGGTGGGCCAGTTTGGCGCTGGTGACCTCAGTCAACGTGTGCAGGTGAATAAGGATAGTGGGGAAATAGGCCGGCTTTCCCAGGCGTTCAACAAGATGGCAGACAAACTGGAACACTCTCTTCAGACACAGCGGAATATGGTGGCCGATACGGCGCATGAACTGAGGACGCCGCTGGCGAACATACGGGGCTATATCGAGGCGATACGGGATGGTGTTATCGAGCCTGACGCTGAGACTATAGCGATGCTCGATCATGAGACATCGGTCCTGTCACATCTCGTTGACGACCTGCAGGATCTAAGCATGCTGGAGGCAGGACAGGTAACACTCGATCTGCAGCCAGAAGACCCTTCTCGTCTTGTCAGTTATGCGGCCAATGCCGTGAAAGCGACCGCCAGCGCCAGAGGCATCCAACTCAAGGTGTCAATCCCGAACAGCCTCCCACTGATAACAGCCGATCACCACCGCATGGGGCAGGTGCTGCGCAACTTGCTTGACAATGCGCTCACCCACTCGGGTGAGGGAGACAGCATAGTCATCTCGGCCCGCCGCAGCGGCACGATGGTCGAGTTCAGTGTGAGCGACACAGGCGAGGGTATACCATCCACCGACCTGCCATATGTATTTGAACGCTTCTACCGAACCGACAAGTCACGCACAAGAGCAACCGGCGGACACGGCCTCGGGCTGACCATATCGAAGGGCCTCGTCGAGGCCCACGGCGGGCAGATATGGGTCGACAGTGAAGAGGGAATGGGGACCACATTCACGTTTACCGTACCGATAGATGACTCGGAGTTGCGGGACCAGGACAACACCTAGCGTCGCGTCGCTGTCTTCATCACCAGAATAATCAGCGCAACCATCAGTGCCACCACCAGTCCAAACAGGACCCAGCTGGTTCCCCCGAGCGAATCCGCCGGTTGGGCCGGCATCCCGACTGCCCGCTCGGCCACGGGTGCCGGGGTCACAGTCTCGGCTTCCGTCCTGAAATATCCCTCCAGCCATGGGCCGAGCGCATCGCCACGCACGGAACGGACACGCCAGAAGTAGTCTGTCAACGGTTCGAGTGTCCGGTTGCAGCGCCAGACTGTCTCCGTGAGCAGAGCATCACCGGAGAACTCCACTATCACATCGGAGTACGACGGGTCGGCGCAGAGCATGAACTCAAAGCCCTGCGCATGGCACGGACTGTCCCATGTGAAGACTGGTGTCAGCGAGACATCTGTTGTCCCGATACCGGGAACAAGATTATCGACTGAACAGAGGGCAGAGTTGAACGACCAGAGAGGTGACCAAGGACTCAACACAGGTGTGGTTGCCCTCACTCTCCAGCCATACCGCTGGCCGTTGCCGAAGTCGGTGGTGTCACCCCAAGGTGAGATGACGACGCCTTCGTAGTCGCTGAATTCGCTCCACAGCGGCTCGGAAAGCGAGGCATCAAGGTACACCTGCCACTGGTACTGTTCGACTTTGTCAAACTCTTCCCAGTCAAACGCAACCACTGCATCCTTATTGCAGGCACACGCATTCGGATCCAACCGGGAACCATCTGCAGGCGATTTCAGGTCCGGGCCACGCTTGCAGAGCGTGTCGCGGTAGAGCCAGATACGCTGGTTGGGCTGATCAGAGTCGACGGAACCAATGACGAAGATGTCGGTCTCAACATCGTTGGACCAGAGTGTCCCTACGGGATGCGCAGCGGCAAAGAGATCCGACGCGTCAAACCGGGCACCATCCGGCAGTCCTTCAATCACGTGATTGGACTCGAGGTCCGCGCACGGCGAGCAGGTCGGACAAAGCCACCTAGTCATGCCACCGGTGTCGCCGGAAACAGGTTCAGTCCTGAGCACGTACAGCGTCCCTTCCGGACCCTGAAGCAGACCACCGATCTGCTGCCCGTCTGCAAGCAGTGTTATCTCTCTATCCATCTGCTGCCAGTCGCACCCCTTCAGGGCATTCCACCGCCAGAGTCCCTCGTCAGACACATCTGTAGCGGCGAACACCCAGCCAGCGCCATCGAAACCGACATCCGCAAACAGCTGGACGTCGCCGGTACCCACCGGTTCTTTGACATGTACAAAGGTCTCCGCTCCATCAAGGGAGTACGAGACATGCCCGTTGCGCCCACCCACAAACAACGTGCCATCAGTAGCCAGCGAGAGCATATTGATCTCGTCGACCTCAGCATCAACGGGGTCGTCCCAACTTCGGGCATGGTTGGTGCTTTTCATCACCATGCCACCAGGAATCGCCGCGTACAGGGTGTCCTCGTTAACGACCACAAAATCGAGAATTGGCTCTGGTGAGTTGCGCTGCCAGTCCCACGAGTTTCCCCTGTCGCGTGTGAGCGCGATGCGAGCACCATCATGTTCAACCACATAGATAGTGTCATCTTCGTCAAATTCCTGACTGAGCTTGATCATGACAGCATCGCTCTCAGTGTCAACGGTAAGCACGCGTTCCCACCGCTCGCCAAGCGGGTCGGAGAAGCTCTGCCAGATAGACTCGGGACCCCACTTGTTTGACGTTGAGAGAAAGAGGTCTCCGCCATCCGGCGTCACAACAAGGTCGCACAGCGTGAATTCAGTGTCGATAAGGGCCATCTGCCGCCAGAGGTCACCACACATGCTTGCGGAGAAGGCACTCTCGTCCAGAGCGTCACCGGGTTGGCTCGACGTGCCGCAGTACACAAGCGAGACGTCCGGCGCCCAGGCAAGTACCGCGCGACCGGGGCCGGTCGGCGGCACGGTCGACTCCTGCCAGTCAGGCAGTGACTCGAACGGGTTGAGGCACCGGTGGACGCCAGTATCATATGTGGCCGCAATAGGGTCGCGTTCTCCAGCGAGCAGGGCCCCATCCTCAAGGTCACCGCGATAGGCGATGCTCCAAATATCGATGTCGGTGCCACCGTCCACGTCCATTCTTTGACATACATCGACAGGGGTATCACCCACGATACGGTATACATCGTCGTAGCTATCCGGCTCCCGTTCCACACTCAGAAACAGTCGTCGATCGTCTCCGGCACTGCTGCCATACCCATCGGGCTGGGCAAGCGATGCGCGGACATACGAGACAGCTGCACTGTCACCTGCCACAGGGTTGATCCCACCATCACTGAGCATCAACGGATAGCCGCTGCCACTGAGGAAATCCCAGTCTGTAGTATTGGAATTTCCATCCCGTTCACCGGGACACAGCCAAGTGTAGCCCTGATACGCCGCCGCCACATCGGTACCGGTCGAACACACTACGAATAGTGTGCGATCAAGGCAGAAGTCGTTGGAATAGCTCACTCCGGCCACGTCAGCCCCAACGTGTCCGGGGTCTACAAAGAGTTCCTGTGCCTTCCAGCCGGACCAACTGCACCCCCCCTGAAGGATATACACGTCACCGTTGCTCAGTCCGTCACCCCATGACGCCGTGCCAACAGCGATGTCCCGGTACTCATTCCCCTCGTCACTGTACACGGGCGAGATGTCAAGGCTGGTGACTTCCTCACCGGCGGCCATGACAGGAAGACGGGTACCATCCCATTCCATCCCCCCATCCAGCGAGATGTACACTTCCGTGCCAGCGCTGGCCAGGACGGCCACGATGCCTTCATTGTCAGGAGCAACAGCTATAAGCGTGGCTGGAAGAACGGCACCCGCTTCCTGAAGATGCCTGGTGATGTCGTCCCAGTCCAGCCCATAATTGGTGGAGCGATAGATGCGGCTGTTCTCGCCGTCGATGGCGTAGACGACACCGTTATGTCCTGCAGCGATGCCAGTCACCTCAGACGGCGTAACCACCGTGAGGTCGTTGTCACCGGGGGCATCGACCTCAACCCATTCAAGCACGGCAGGCGCAGCTGACACCGGAGGGACAGGACCAAGAATGACACATGAGGCAAACAACGCTGCGAGGAGATGTGCCCTGTGCCACTTCATGGCGTTCGATTTTACGTGCCGATTGTTAAGATCCGGTGAACCGTGGTGAATGCCATTCGCGCCCGGTGGCACCGATGGTTCACTCTTTCTTAACATTTGTCTGCCATACTCGCTGTGCTACCCTGCCCGAGAGTACTGTACTACAGAACAGGTGATATAGATGATGAGACACGTCAAGCGGCTTGCACCTCTACTGGTATCCGGCCTTCTGATTGCCACAGCAACCGCCTGCGCGCCGCAAGAGGAAGCGGAAGTAGCCGGTCCTGCAACTGTCGAAGTTACACGAGGTGACATCACCGTGGAAGTAACTGCCTCCGGCAACCTTGCATTTTCCAGGGAAGAGGAGCTGTCCTTCGACATGGCAGGCACTGTAGAAGATATATATGTGGAGGAAGGCGACTCTGTGACCAAGGGCGAGGTAGTCGCCATCCTTGACACCTCCGAGTGGGAGAAGCAGCTGCGTTCGTTGCGACTGTCTGTATTGTCCGCGCAGATAGCTCTCGAGCAGGCGCAGCAGGCGCTTGATGAAGCAGAGGCGGAGACAACCGTGAGTATCACCGGCGATGTCGTGGTGAGAGAGTGCTGCAACGACGAAGAGATAGAGCTACGGGAGATGCAGGTCGAAGAAGCGCAGTTGAGACTCGAAGATGCCGAGGCATCTCTGGCCGAGCACATGGAGCAGAGCCCAGAGGTAACAGCGCCATTCGACGGCTTTGTGACACAGATAGGAGTGGAGGGAGGCGACGAAGTCTTCAGCGGCTCGGTGGCAGTGGTCGTGGCAGACCCCGATCAGTTCGAGGCTCTGATCCTAGTAAGCGAGAACGATATATCGAAGGTAGCCGAGGGAACACGGGCACAGGTGAGTGTTGATGCACTCCCCGGAGTGGTGCTGCCGGCCAAGGTGACACATATAGCGCCGACAGCGAGCATCACCTCTGGCGTGGTGAACTACGAAGTCACCATCAAGGTAGAACCTGTTGAGACTCCCGGTGACCAGATACGCCAACAGGCGGAAGGTCCAATGCCTGCGGGCCTGGATAATATCGACCTGCGCCAAGGCATGAGCGTCACCGTCACACTCTATCCAGCGCAGAAGTCCGACGTACTCGTTATCCCGAACGCAGCAATAGGCGTCGCTGGTGGACGGCACGTTGTCACGGTCGTCAACGACGACGGCACCCAAGAACAAAGGCAGATAACGACCGGCATCAGCGACTGGCAATATACGGAGGTCGTGGCAGGCCTGGAGGAAGGAGAAGTTGTGCTTATGCCGGCTGGTGCGGCTGCAACCGACAGAGAGCCCGCGCAGAGATTCATCATGGGAGGCCGCCCTCACCCATGATAACCCTCGAAAACATCACCAAGTCCTACGAGATAGGGCAGCGCGAACTCCAGGTCCTGAGGGGTCTCAGCTTCCATGTTGGCAGGGGGGAAATGGTCGCCATCATGGGCCCTTCAGGCTCGGGCAAGTCAACGACACTGAATGTCCTTGGGTGCCTCGACCGGCCCACCAGCGGAAGCTACTGCCTCGACGGCCGGGACGTGAGCCGACTGAACCGAAGGGAACTGGCCGACGTGAGGTCAAGGAAGATAGGATTCGTCTTCCAGTCATACAACCTCCTGCCCCGCATGAGCGCGCTCGATAACGTCAAGCTCGGCCTCAGGTACGCAGGACTACGTGACCCGCAGATGGCCCGGGAGGCCCTTGAACGGGTGGGGCTGGGCGACCGTCTCACTCACAAACCCAACGAGCTTTCTGGCGGCGAGCAGCAGCGTGTTGCTATCGCACGCGCGATAGCGAAGAGGCCACCGGTGATCCTGGCTGATGAGCCAACCGGCAACCTCGACAGCCATTCAAGTGAAGAGATAATGAACATCCTTGTCTCGCTTCACAAGGAAGAGGGCAACACACTCATCATGATTACGCACGAGCCCGACATGGCAGCGTATTGCGAAAGGATCATTCACCTGAAGGACGGACAGGTCGTACAGGACGAGAAGCTATGAATGGTCTGCTTGACCCCATCACGTCCGCTCTTTCAAGCGTGGCAGCGCACAAACTGCGCAGCTTTCTCACAGTGTTGGGCATCGTCATCGGCGTCGCAGCGGTCATTGCGCTGCTCTCGATTGGCCGTGGAGCACAGGTGGAGATAGTCTCGAGCATCGAGTCGCTGGGAGCCAACCTAGTCCAGATCATGCCGGGCGCATCGTTCGGGCCGGGTGGGGTGAGGGGAAGTGCGTCGGCCGCCCTCACGCTTGAGGATGCCGAGGCCATCGAGCAAGAGATTGCGAATATTGCCGCAGTAGCACCCCAGTTGAGGAGCAGTTCGCAGGTCATTGCCGGAGAAGAGAACACCGTTGCAACAATAACAGGGACCACTCCCGGCTACCGCATCGCATATAACCTCAAATTGCGGTACGGTACGTTCTTCTCCGACTACGATTGCGCACGCGGGGCGAAGGTGGCAGTCCTCGGCTCGACGATTGCGGAGGACCTCTATGGAGAGCTCAATCCCGTGGGCGAGACTATCAGGATTGGTCGTACCGTGGTTCATATCATCGGTGTGCTGGAAGAAAAGGGCGCCTCATTCACGAGTGCAGACGACACTATCATTGTGCCACTGACGGTCGTTCAGCAGACAACCACGCAACAACGCACCGCGAGTGGCGAGCATGTAATCAGCATGATCGGCATCAGCGTAAGGGAGAAGGGCCAGTCAGAGGAGGTAGTCAATTCCATCACCGAACTCCTGCGAGCGCGCCACGGGCTGTTGCCCACGGAAGACGATGACTTCAACATACTGTCGGCGGAAGAGATAGCGTCTCAGGTATCAGAGGCCCTCGGCATCTTCACCGTTTTCCTCGGCGCCATAGCGGGAATATCGCTGCTCGTCGGTGGCATCGGCGTGATGAACATCATGCTGGTCTCGGTACTCGAGCGCACCCGGGAGATAGGTATCCGCAAGGCGCTTGGCGCACAGGAGAAGGACATCTGGATGCAGTTCCTCGCCGAGGCAGCTCTGCTTAGCCTCGCAGGAGGAGTCATCGGCATTGCAACCGGATGGGGCATTTCGATCGGCGTCGACCATTTCGTCGAGGAGATTACACCCCTGATAGCACCGGACATCGTACTGCTTGCCGTATCGGTATCCGTGGGGATAGGCCTGTTCTTCGGCGTCTACCCGGCATACCGGGCATCACGGTTGAACCCCATTGATGCTTTGAGAACCGAGTAGCCACCTGCAGGCATCAGCGTGGGCCGACTCTCCGAATGCGGGCCCTACAGAAGGGCGTCGAGAACAGTGACATAGACCTCCGGCCGGTGTGTGAGCCTCTCAATGCTCTCCACGTAACGCCAGGTCCGCCGGATGACCATCGGACTGATCCACCGACCCAGCATGCGCGCACTCAGCGGCATTCCCTCTTCGGCCACAGTCCGGAGCCCCTCACAGGCATCCACCCTCTCGGACACGTACAGGCGCTGTTCGACGCGATAGTCCACCAGGATGCGGACAGGCACCCGCCGACCGTCATACGTCACAAAGTGCCCGTCGGCAAGCAACGGCGCGCCGATGTGCACACCGGGTTCGGACGGCAGCTTGAGTTCACTCCACAGCATCGACAGGACCATCACCGGCGTGCCCACGGGAATACCTTCCGAAGAATGTACCACCATACCGGCACGTTCCTGCAGAGGAATTGTCGACAGAAGAGGGCCCGTGAACTCGTACCGCAGACGATACGCCGATATGTAGCGCAGCTCGCAGGCCACCATGCCATGTGATGCCGCCGTGGAAGTAATCATCGCCACCATCGTAAGCAAGAAGTCTAAGGCGTTACTGGACGCCGGGTCAAACAGACGCAGATGCCCGCATACAATGCCACTCAGAAGCGGTCGTTGCCGTACAGGATATAGTGACGAAGGTCGCGCGCGTTATTCACGGCATAGCCACGATAGTCATTGTTGAAGTACGCGTACACGTCGAGACCCTGCTGCAGAAGCTCCCTGGCCCAGCCAGCGACGCCTGCAAGCGCCTGCGGAGAATAGTCGTGTGAGTAGTCGACACCATGAAAGCGCAGGTAAACCCAGTCGGCGGTCACCTCTCTCGGGTGGTTGTCAATCAGGTCATGGATTACCAGGGCCGCATGATGTTCACGTAGTACACTGAAGACTTCCTCATGCAGCCAGCTCCCATCGCGGAACTCGAGCGCCCAGCGCACAGCCGACGGCGCCGCCCTGAGGAAGCCATCAAGGCGCTCGGCATTCCGCTTCCAGTGCGGCGGCAGCTGAACCAGTACCGGACCAAGGGACCATTTGAGTCGCTCGGCGCGCTCAATAAACCGCGCAATAGTACTGCCCGCATCCTTGAGCTTTTTCATCTGTGTGCCATAGCGACTGAACTTCAGCGCATAACGGAAACCTGGAGGTGCCTGGTCACGCCAAGCGTCGAACGTCTCCTTCGAAGGCAGGTTGTAGAATGTGTTATTCACTTCAACCGTATCGAAATGTTGAGCGTAATAGCTGAACCACCTGCTTTTCGGCAGGCCTTCGGGATAGAAGACACCCATCCAGTCATCGTACTGCCATCCCGATGTACCAACACGTAGTTCGCCCTTCTTCGCCACTTTCCCACCTCAATAGCGCTTCTGGCACACGGGGCAATAGCGGGCTGTGGGCACGGACACCACAACCGTTCCTAATCCACCGCTGCAGGCGGGACACCTGCTGTCGCCCGAACAGGCATGCGGCAGGAGCCACCATTGCGGCAGCTCATCCGGCTTGCCGCCATGAGCCACTGCGGTACCAAGCACACCTCGCATCACCCATGCCATTTGCACACCGTGTCGGTGCTGGCGGACGCCTCATAGACGGAGCCCTTGCCAATGAGCCCCTCAAGCCGTACGGGCTCGTCGATCTTCCGGTGCAAAGAGAACGCATAGGCCTCCCCAACAAGCAACCCTCGGACACCTCGCCCCTACCAACCGTAGCAGCGGTACGGCGGTGTGTCAAAGGAAGTCCTGTCAGTCGCGCTTGTTCCAGCTGCAGATTTGCGCGAAGCACCCTGAGGCTACTCGAGACACGGAGGAGGATGATAACGGTGAGGACCAATGAACATGTCGAGTCAAGTAATGTTTAGCAGGCACAACTCCGTCGGCGTGCGACGCCTCACTTCAAGGATGAAGACAGTGTCACTCTCATCACGCAACCGCAACGAACTGGATAACACGTAACCCGAGACCGTCGAAGCAGTCCGCCAGTGAGAGCAGAGACACAACAGGCCGGGCCGGCCTGGATCTCTACGTACCACAACTCATACGGTCACACGGCAGTTGCACCGTATTCACTGCGGGCAAGGCAGTGGCACCGGTGGTGGCCACGCCTCTACTCCTGGGATGAAATTGAGCAAGGTCCGGTGGAGTCCAATCGCTATACTATCCACAACATCCTCCACACGCCACTCAACGCGACGATCCCGGCAAAGGCCAGGAGACCAGACAGATCCAGCCTGGTGCGCTCGCGTTCCTCGCGAGCGCAGATCCAGTTGCCGCACCCTCTGAACTATGCTCCGACTATTGATTATGCGTTAGTATGCGTGTATACCTTTCGCTCACAGTGAACGGAGTACAAAGGAGGGCCAGAATGGCTGGAGAGAAAACCGGGACAGGTCTCGAGCCCAATGTTGCAGGGCTGCTATGCTACGTACTCATATGGGTGACGGGACTCATCTTTTACCTCATCGAAAAAGAAAACAGGTTCGTTCGTTTCCACGCGATGCAATCTATCATTGTATTCGGCACACTCACCGTGGCAAGTCTCATCCTCGGAGTAATCCCGATTATCGGCTGGGTAATCTCGTGGTTGCTGGGGATAGCCGCCCTCGTTCTGTGGATACTGTTGATGGTCAAGGCATATCAGAACCAGTGGTTCAAGGTGCCTATCGCCGGGAATATCGCTGAGAAACACATCTGAGCGAGTCCCTTTCCAGCTCGCTGGTTCTGTCAGGGGCCCTCGCGATTCAGGGCCCTTGAGTGTCTTCACGCCCTTGCCTCTCCGCCTACGGTCGCTCCAGTGAAACACGCACTGCCATGCTACCAGGCAAAGGGCCGATATCCCTGATGGGGTAGACGCGCCCCTGACAGACGGATACCTAAGAGCCGGCAACGGGTGGACATTTATGCGCCCCTTCACCTGCTTCGCATGCATTTTGAGGGAAACAGCGGGGGCCTCCACTCCTGCAAGCCCGAAGTTTTCTGTCGACCTCATCCCTTGTCGCAGGCAGCCTGCTCGCGCAACTGCCGCCTGAGCATTTTGCCCGTTATCGTCTTCGGGATCTCGTCGACAACCTCAACGGACCGGGGATACTTGTATGCTGCCATGCGCTCCCTGCAGAAATGGATGAAGTCATCGGGCGTAGCGTTCTCATGACCCGGCTTGAGTGTCACGAACGCCTTGACCGTCTCACCCCGGTAGTCATCCGGCACACCTATAACACAGGCACCAGCCACAGCAGGATGCTGGTAGAGGACATCTTCAACCTCACGGGGCCAGACCTTGAAACCAGAGACATTGATGAGGTCTTTCTTGCGGTCCACAACATAGAACCATCCTTCAGGCGTCATCTTGCCGACGTCGCCGGTGAACAGCCAGCCATCATGGATAGCGTTGGCTGTCTCCGCGGGGCGCTGCCAGTAGCCAGGCACGACGCTGGGACCCTTGATGACTATCTCCCCCACTCTACCCGACTCAAGGTCGTTGCCCGTCTCGAGATCGACTATCTTCGCTACAGAACCGGGTGGCGGGAAGCCGACCGAGAGCGCGCCAGTCTCAGCATCAACAGGACTCCGGGCACCAAGCGGCGTAATGATGCCAGGCGATGTAGTCTCCGTGAGGCCATACGTGTTGTGCATGTAGTTGCCGGTCGTTTCCTCGTACTCGCGGGCGACGCCCGGAGCCACAGGGGCACCGCCACAAAGAGTCTTTACAAGCGAACTGAGGTCGCGCCGTCGGATGTCCGGGTGGTTCAGAAGTCCAATGTAAGCAGTAAGTGGTCCATTCGTGTAAGTAACACGCCACTTCTCTATGAGGCGGAGGATCTCTGCCGGGTCATACCGGAACGCGGCGACTATGGGAGCGCCAACCAGCGTCGCCACCGCCAGCAGACAACTCGAACCGGTCACATGAATGAACGGCGCGAGTGCCAACACAACATCATCACTTGACATTCTGTACGCAAGCACGAACGCTGTACAGGCATACGCCAGATTTGCATGTGTGTTCAGCGCACCTTTTGGCGGCCCCGTTGTGCCTGAGGTATAGGTTATGTAGGCCACATCATCCGGTGACGGGTCGACAAAGGGTGGCCGCCGCCCATCGTATCGAGCAAGCAGGGCCCTGAAATCGGCTGTTCCATCCACTCTGGTTCGTCGTGCACCGTGCAGCACCGCGGGCAGTGGCACCGTGCGGTCCAGAAAATCCAGCTCCGCTGCCGTGATGAGACAGTTCACATCAGTGCCAGCAGCCGCTTTCTTCGCCTCCTCAGCACTGCTCTCCATCGTGATGAACACACTGGCGCCCGAATCGCGGCAGTAGAAACTCAACTCCCGTTCCCGGTACATGGGATTCAAGGGTACTACAGCCGCGCCGAGCTTCCATGCCGCAAACACAGAGATGGGAAAGGCCGGGATGTTCTGAAGCTGCACGACTACGCGGCCACCTCGCCCCACTCCCATATCGTGAAGTGCCGCCGCCAGGGCATCAGAGGCACGGTCGACTTCGGCAAAGGTGAGAGTCTCGTCAAAGTAGTGTATGGCCGGCCGGTGAGAGCCACGACTGACACTTGCCCTGAAAGCTGCCAGACCGGTCGGCTCCCGTGCCGTACAGTCGAACGGATAACCCGCCGGGTGCAGGTCGTACCATGGATACGCGTGGTTGGCTGCCATGTCTTTCAAGCAGTAAGCGTGTTGGCGATTGTATCACGCAGGACTCCTCGTGGCGTCCGTGTCAACTGGCGCTGCAACTCTTCGGCGTAGTAGCATGAAGTGCAGGAGGCAACCCGGATGCGCTACTGGGTACTGGAAAACGCAGCAAATGATTATGTGCAGATACACCGGGCAGAATGCGAACGCTGCCAGGAGGGACAGAAGCCCCAGCCCGGCACCTGGATCGGCTTCGACAGCTATGATCAGGCGATTGAGCATTGCGCCAGAACAGGGCGACCTGTTCTCCAGTGCATGCTCTGTCACCCCGAGCGGTACGCCTAGAGCTCCAGCGGCAACTGCACAGGGAGACACATGGAGAAGCGGTTAACCAGGTAAAGGCCATGATACACAGAGCATTCCTGGTCGCTGTTTGTGGAGTCATACTCATCGCCGGCTGTCCTGCCGGCAGCCCGGCGGGTGAGCAACCTTCACTGCAAGCCACTGCGTGGACGCTGACGGCTCTTGGGAGCGGGGGCAACATGAGACCTGCGCTTGAGACCGCAGATGTCACGATCGAGTTCGACGCAGACGAAGTCTCCGGTTCCGCAGGCTGCAACCTGTACTTCGGCAGCTACTCAGCCAGGAAGGACGGCACATTTTCGGTCGACAACGTGGCGTGGACGGAGATGGCCTGCCTCGAGCCTGGCGTCATGAAACAGGAGCAGCAGTTTCTGAATACACTGCTGCAGGCAAAGTCCTATGATGTTTCAGACGACACGCTCACGATAGGCGGAGGCGGCGGCAGCCTGGTGTTCGCCCCACAGTAGTGTCGGGGCAGGTTTCAGTGGCAGGACAAAGACCAACCACGGAGAGACAGTGGGAGCCGCCACATGGCATCGTAGTGGACTGCAGCGGCTGATGGCAGTGCAGCGCCACAACGCAACTCCAGTGAGGTGAAACCGTGAGAGGCAAGGCCATTACCGGCCTGCTCATCGTATCAGTGGCGCTGTCAGGAGCCGGTTGTACGCCGGGCACAGCCGACCAGCCACCCCTCGAGGAGACGGGATGGGTGCTTTCCGCCTATGGCGAGCCCGGTGAGATGAAACTGGCGACCAACCACCCCCTTGTGACACTGGCTTTCGAAGAGGACGAGGTACGTGGCTCTGCAGGCTGCAATACGTACTCCGGCTCGTACACGTATGCAACAGGAGGCGAACTGCACATCACCGGCCTCAGACACACAGAGGCATACTGTACTGAAGAGGGGGTGATGGAACAGGAAGAGACTTTCCTCGAGACGCTGTGCCTCTCAGAGCGGTATGGAGTCGATGCCAGAACACTCACCATCAGCGGGGGAGGCAGGGTGCTCATCCTCTTGAACAACTGCCTTTGCTCTGACTAAGCCGCGACAGGCCACGCAGCCTGACACACGCTCCAACAGACGGAATGCTACATGGTTACGCTATCATAGGGGGTCATGCACAGCCGCAAGAATTTGTGCACACTGGTCCTGGGCGTGTCATTACTGTCTCTGTCATCATGTGCGCCGTCACAGACTGACCTGGCCGGTACATCCTGGGTCTTTGAACAGTGCGCCGATGAATCGGTGGCAACCCTGGGACCGACCGAAATCACGATCACATTCGAGGAGGACGGGACTGTGCGCGGTTTCTACGCGTATCTCAACTATGCGGGCAACTACAGCATCGAAGACGACGCTCTTACCATCTCAGACATCTGCTGGCTGAGCCTCATCTGCCAGGCAGCTGACCCCATCGTGCAACCGCAGGCATTCGTGGACACACTTATGAAGGCGGAGCGTTATACGGCCGACGGCGATACTCTTGTCATCTATGCAGGCGATGAAGAGCTTGTATTTCACGCCAACAGGTGAGCAGCAGTTCGTGCAGCCCGGTGTGTTCTCAGGGCGAAGCCATATCAGTATTCCCTCCCGACTGGAGCAGGCAGTGCTGGTAATAGCTGCCATCCCGTTATTCCTGGCCAGCTGCTGCGATAGGGAGGAACCGGGGCTCGCCGGAACCTCGTGGCAACTGGAACAGGGCAGCAGCTACACGCAAGTGAGCGGGCTCGGCATCACCACCATCACTCTCTCGTTTGGTACAGATGAGTCGGTTACGGGCACGCATGCCTACCTCACATACGGCGGACGCTACAGCGCGTCGAACGACACACTGGCGGTTACAGCCGTGGCATGGACATGTCAGCCCTGCCAGACGGAAACGGGCGTTGCAGACCAGCAGGCTTTCCTGGACACGCTCATGAGCGCACAGTCGTATTCGATCAGGAACAACCGGCTGGTTATCGACACGGCGGACGGCGAACTGGTGTTCGAGAGATTGAAGTAGGGGGATGATTCGAACAAGAGACACTCATGTACAACGTTGCACCGGTCGGGACCTGTGCATGGTCAGAAGGCATCCTGAAGGAGGTACAACCTTCGCACTGCACCTCACATCGTGTCATAATGAGATCTCAGACTCATGGTGCATGTTCAGGGTACCCGGGCTGTCAATCATTTGAAGCAAGGAGTGTCGCAGATGGAAGGGAAGCTGCCAAAGATACTCGTGGCGGAGTCAATAGCCGAGGACGCCATCGACATCCTGAAAACAGCCGGGGAAGTGGATATCAGGAAAGGACTCCCGCCGGACGAGCTCAAGAGGATTCTGCCGCAGTACGACGCGCTGGTAGTCCGCTCACAGACGAAGGTAACAGCTGACCTGCTCGAGGCAGCGACACGACTGCAGATAATCGGTCGGCCGGGCGTCGGAGTTGACAACATCGACGTCAATACCGCTTCAAAGCGGGGCATCGTGGTCGTCAATTCACCGCTCGGCAACACGATTTCCACGGCCGAGCACGCAATAGCGCTGCTGCTTTCGCTCGTCCGACAGATACCGATGGCCCATGCCGAACTGAAAGCGGGCACATGGAACCGCTCGCGGAAGGGCATCGAAGTGCGCAACAAGACGCTTGGCGTCGTCGGCCTGGGCAAGATAGGCTCACAGGTGGCGGAGATGGCCCGGGGCCTGAAGATGAATGTCATAGCATACGACCCGTTCGTATCGCAGGAGTGGGCCGACCGCAGCGGTGTCACGATGGTGGAACTGGACAACCTGTTGAGGCAGTCTGACTTCGTCACACTGCACCTGCCGCTCACGCCAAACACCGAGAAGATAATCAACGCAGAAAAGATCGGCCTGATGAAGCACACAGCAATGCTGGTGAACTGCGCACGAGGCAAGCTGGTAGACGAGCAGGCGCTCTACGACGCTCTTGAGAAGGGTGCCATCGCCGGCGCCGCAATCGATGTATACAGCGTGGAACCAACCACGGACAACGTCCTCATCAAGAGCGAGAAGGTGGTCGTTACCCCACACCTGGCCGCCTCAACGGTTGAAGCGGAGCGTGGCGCTGGTACAGATGTCGCCCGGCAGGTGGCAGACGTGCTGAGAGGGCTACCCCCGGCAACGCCGGTGAACGCCCCCATCATCCCACCGGAGCACATGGCGCTCCTGAACCCGTTCATGGACGTCGCCTCAAAGGTTGCCCGGGTAGCCGCCGCAATGATGGAGGGACAGGCAAAGGCTCTCACTATCCATGCACAGGGCGAAATCGCAAGCGTGAGCGTGGAACCGCTCAAGGTGGAAGTACTCAGGGAGTTCCTGGGGCCCACATCCGAAGAGCGAGTGACCATCACGAACGCCGATGCGATTGCACGAGACCGCGGCCTCAGGCTCACCGAACTGAAGGACACCGATTCCAAGCAGTACACCAGCTCACTCACGGTAGAGCTGACGACCACAACCGGCAGCACCACCGTATCGGGGACATCGTTCCGGGGCCGCACCTATCTGACCGAGATCAACGGATACACGCTCCAGATTGAGCCTCAGGACGTCTCGATGCTCTTTACAGAGCATAAGGACAAGCCCGGCATGATCGGCGCCATCGGAACCGTCATGGGCAGCAACGGCATTAACATCTCCCAGATGCAGGTAAGTCTCAGTTCCCGCACACGGGGGATGGCGATGATGGCCCTGTGTCTGAGCCAGGAACTGCCTGACGACGTGTTCCAGCAGGTCCTCGCTATCCCTGACCTTTACAAGGCTACGACGGTGGCGCTCAGATAGTCCACATGGATGCCACGTGGCTCTATGACGAACGGAGGCAGGTCGGCACGGACTATGCCGACGAGTCCAACGCCCGCGCGTACGACGCGAACGTGCAGCAGCAGCGCGCGATACCACATGAAGTGGATGCCGCAGCGCAGGCACTTTCTCTCACAGCGGACTCTATCGTGTGGGAGATAGGTACGGGCACCGGGGAGATAGCACTGGGCCTTGCTGCCAGGTGCAGGCAGGTATATGCGTCGGACGTCAGCCCGGCAATGCTGCGGCTCGCCCGGCAAAAGGCAACGGAACGTGGCATCAGCAACGTGATATTCGAAGAGGGGGGTTTTCTCTCGGGCTTCACCCCTCCGTGGCCGGTGCATGGCATCATCAGCCAGCTCACGTTGCACCACCTGCCAGACTTCTGGAAGCTGCAGGCATTGCGACGGATCAGGGAATACATGAAACCGAATGGTATCCTGTTCATACGGGATATCGTTTTCCCATCCGGCGTGCCAGACTACAACGCCTACTTCAGCGGGATGATAGCGGCGATACGCGCCAGCGGCGGGGACAAGCTCGCTGATCAAACAGTGGCACACATACGCGAGGAGTACTCAACGTTTGCCTGGGTAATGGAAGAGATGCTGCGCCAGGCAGGCTTCAACATTATCAACATCCAGCACCAGCGATTCACTACTACGTATACGTGCCTCGCACGGCAGCATCCATGACGGGGGCGGGGCAGGCTTGGCGGCCATAACACATGGCCAGCCATCGAGCACGCCATCCCCCAGGACACTGACACCCCCTCAGTCACAGCCCTCCAGCTCAAGCAGTCTACGCTTCCGTTCGAGACCCCATCGATAGCCGGTAAGTCTACCATCCTTCCCCACCACCCTGTGGCACGGTACGACCAGCGCAACCGGATTAGTCGCACAGGCACGTCCCACCGCACGGGCTGCCTTTGGCGCTCCCAGGGCCTCCGCTATCTCAGCATAACGCACCTTTCTACCCGGCGGAATCTTTCTCAGAAAGTCCCAGACGCGATGCTGAAACGCGGTGGCCCTCACATCATACGGAAGCTCGGGCCATGGCAGTCTCCCGGCAAGATAGTCGAGGAGAGGCGTCATCCACCCGTCTACCTTAGCCGTGCCCTTGTGCAGCTTCGCTGCCGCGAACTCACACTCCAGCTCACGTTCGAGTTCTTTCGGGTCATCACCCAGCTTGACAGCGCAGACGCCGCTGCTGGTGCATGCCACGAGCAGGTGCCCCAACGGGGTAGCAGCAATGTTGTAGTCGATGTCAACACCGTCGCCACGCCTGCCGTATGTCTTCGGCGTCATACCAAGCCTGCCACGAGCACCATCATACACTGCACGAGCCGAACCGTAGCCTGAATCGAAAGCTGCTGCTGCAACGTCCGCAGCACCGTGCAGTGCCGCGCGAAAACGGCGAAGCCGCAGGGCATCAGTATACTGCCGCGGCGTGACACCGAGGGCAACCTGGAAAAGCCGGCTAACGGTCGATTCGCTTACACCGACCTCCTGCGACAATTCTTTCAGTGACAACGTGCGTTCAGCCTGCTCTATCAGTCTACACAGGTGGACAACCATCTCAGCGTCTGCCGAATTTGGTGATGCCATTTCGGGCCGACACCGCCTGCACGGCCGGAACCCCGCGCGCTCAAGCCACTCACGTGAGAACGCGAAAACGACGTTTTCGCGACGAGGCGTACGTGCGGGGCAGCCCGGCCGACAATACACTCCGGTTGTGCTGACACCATAAAAGAAAAGGCCATCGTAGGAGGAATCACGTTCAGCGACCGCGCGCCACATCGAGTCCTCGTGCAAGTCCTTCATCGAGCATATCCCCCTTAGACGATCTCAACCTGCGCAGCACACGGCCATCGATTATCATCAAGCCAGCCACGACAAATGCCATCTCCACCATAGGGGAGGCATAGACAGGCTCGGCAAGGAAAGCGCTCCAAGCACACGTGCAGAGACGGCCATCAGTAGAGTAACCATGAGCAGGCTGGTAGCGCCGGCACAGCTCAGAATGCTGAAGTACGGCAAATACGTAAGCACGGAGCTGAACAACACAAGCCCGGCGACCGGCGTCATGCTGGACATTGATATATCCAGCGTCCACGGCCGGTCGACTATGACTACCAGAGGCAGCATCACAAGTGAAGAGCACGTGAACATTCCTGTGGCAGTCACCACCGGTAACTGGTCATGGAACCGCTTGCCGAAGATGCCCGCCAGAGCCAGCGGCACGGCCGCGCACAGACCGGCTGTCTCACCAAGTCCGCGGGATGAAATACCACCGTCCAGTTCTGGTCGCAGCAACACGTAGGCGCCAGAGATCAGGACACCAATCGCCCTGTGAAGAGGGATCTTCGCATCGCGCGTGAGGAAATGGACGAAGATAACTGCGAAGCACGACGCTGTGGCGTTCATGATCGAAGCCACTCCACTCTCAACGTGTAGCTGTTCCCGTGTGATGAGTGAAAGCGCCACCATTTCACACCCAGTCTGTCCCCCACCTCACCATGCCCAGCTCTGAAAGCCTATCATGAGTCCGTACGTGGTTCTATCCGTTTTTCGTCAACTAATCGGATTACCTCCTTCAAAGAAGAGGAGGCAGATGGTAGGATTGAGTACCGGCGAACAGTGAAGGGCATACTCACTCTCACACTCTCGGCCCGGTACCGCCGCAGCTGCTCATGTACGCGAAAACGGCAAGAAAGACGTCGAGCAGTGCGAATACATGCCGGCTACGTTGATATAGCTGGGCGGCAACAATAGAAAGTGAGACAATGCCACGGCTTACCAAAGGTGGGAAGTGGGTCTACGGCTACGTTGTAGTCGGTGATGACCGATACATGCGTCTTCCGTATGACACCTGCTCCGACTACGGATTCAGGGAAGGGGATGCAGTCGTTTTCCTGACGGGCGGCGCAGCCACCGGTGGCTTCGAGCTTGGTACACCCGAGTGCGTGGCCGGGCTGATGGCCAGCCGCATGCTGGGCAGAAGCATCGTCGAAGCCGGCAGGCGGATACGTGTTCCTGAGGACGTTGATCTCACGCAGGGCCAGCCGCTTCTGGCCGTAAGGAAAAACACGCGAACACTAGCGATGATTGAGAAGGGCCCGTTGTACGAAGCAGCGGCCTCTTATCCCCGGCTGCCCCTGTATCTCCCGGAAGACGGACTGTAGCACCGCAGCACTTCGAAGCGGACGCCTGGTCGTGCGTAGGTACCGGCTGCACTCACTGGCTCTCGCCAGAGGCCTGTTCCGACACGTCGGGCAGCGGGTGTGCTTCAAGGAACTCCAGTAGAAGCTCCTCCGCCTCAGCAAAGGCGTTGTTTGCTGCGACAAGCTCCTTCACAGCCTCCTCGGACATCTCGGTAGATTCGGCCGCAAGCATGTCCTCAGCGAGCTCGCCGAACTTCGCTGCGTGAGAGAGCGCATCAACGGATGCATCCTGGAACGGCTGCAGACGTTCGGAAGGCTCAAGATCGGCGACATCTGCAAAAGCCGCCTGCAACTGGTTGACGACCAGATAGACTTTCATCTTCCAGTCAGTGTTGCCGAACTCGGGGTTGGTAATCAGGTAACCGAGGTTGCCCATATTGGTACCAGCTGACTCGAGGCGCGCAATCACAAATTCAACATACGCCTGTTCCGCACCGGTGACAGCATCAATAGCGGCCGCCGAACCATCACCGATCGTGCCATCAACCCAGCCGATTCCAGCTATCATCCCGAGCAATAGCGCAACAACGAGTGCAAAGACAGCGGCAATCTTCAACGTGTTACCTCCGGTGTGGACGTGGTATGCAGGGGGAAGTACATTCAGACGGAATGTACCTTTCAGCCTGCTGGTGCGTCAAGTAAACGCCCCTGACAGCCCACAAGGTCCACGATGAAAGCATCCCAGATGCCCACCCAGTGAAAGGAGGCGCATAGACAGTGGAACATCGCATGCCGCCATCCGCCTGGCAGCGGCCCTGTTTCTACGGCAGCGTCTTGACGAGAACGATGAGAACGCCGCTGCCATTGCCGCGACTGAGGACACAGTCTCGCCTGCCGGTCGTACGTGCCTCAGGACACCGGCATCGTTACACGCGCGGTCGTCCCAGCACCGGGCGCGCTCTCGTACTGCAGGATGCCTCCGAAGGGCTGCAGCCGCTCGCGCATGCCGACGACGCCGAGAGGTGACGGAGCCTCGATCTGCTGCGGGGCCAGGCCACAGCCATCGTCGGCAACCGTCATGCATACGACATTGCCGTGCTGCTCCAGTGATACCCGCACCGATGTGGCACCGGAATGACGCACGACATTGGCCATCAGTTCCTGGAACACCCTGAAGAGAGCGGTCTTCCGGCCCTCGTCCAGCAACGGCACCTCTTCCGGCAGGTCGACGGCGTAGCTGATGTCTGTTCTCTTCTTCAACTCACAGATCTGCCAGTCGATGGCACCCACCAGTCCAATCTCGTCGAGCACTCCGGGCCGAAGTTCCGACGAGATGCGCCGCACATCATCCACCGTGTCATCAAGCAGGCGTTCGATCTGTTCCACAGCATCAATACATCCTGACCTCCCCCCGCGGAGAGCCTCCTTTAACCTGTGAAGGTCCAGCCTCACAGCGGTAAGCCGCTGGCCGATGCTATCATGAAGCTCTCTCGCAATTCCTGTTCGTTCTTCTTCGCGGGCAGCCTGGACACGCTGTGCCAGCAGGCGAAGCCGGTCCGCCTGCGAGTGCAGCTCCCGTTGCAGTCTCCGCTCCTCCGTGATATCGCGCTCAAAGGCCTGGAATGCGACCGTCACGCCGTACTCGTTCTTCCTCGCACTGACGCTCCGGTCACACAGCACAGGCGTGCCATCCCGCTTCCGGTACCACACTTCATCCTCAACAAAACCATCCTGCGCCATGCGCCGCAGGAACTTCTTTCTGTCGCCCGGATTCGCATACACATCAATCATATTCAGTGAAGACAGGTCATCACGCGTGTAACCGAACAGGTTGAACCACGCCTGGTTCGCGTCGAGAATCACGCCCTCTGGAGTCACTATCGTTATGGCCTCCCTGGCCTGCTCAAATAGAGAGCGGTACTTCTCCTCTCTATCCCGGAGGGCTTCTTCCAGCCGGCGCTGCTCGGTAACATCGCGAAAGACACCATGGAAAGCCACGACGGCGCCTGTTGAATTGCGCAGCGGGACGACCAACCGGTGACAGGTGAACACAGTGCCATCCTTGCGCTTGAAAAGGACATCATCCTCAACGTAGCCATCGCGCGACACACGCTGCAGGAAGTCGCTGCGCTCGGCAGGGTCGACATACACATCCGCGGCCGAAAGAAACGGCAATTCCTCCGACGTATAGCCGAACATGTCCAGCCAGCGTTTGTTGGCGCGAATCGAGCGTCCTTCCACGTCCACCACGTACAGCGCGTCCATCGACTGTTCGAACACCGTCCTGTAGTGTTCCTCGCTCTCCTGCAGTGCCTGTGCCAGCCGCTTTTGCTCTGTCACATCACGTACAACGCCCTGGAAGCCCACCACGGCACCCGTCTTGTCCCGGAGCGAGACCACCCTGCGCTCACAGTCCAACACCGTGCCATCCTTGCGCCTGAAACGGACGACATCACGGACGAAACCCTGCGAGGCGATGCTCTCAAGAAACTGCCGGCGCCCGTCCGGGTCGACGTAGAAGTCTGCGGCATTCAGAGAGCCGACTTCTTCCCTGCGGAAGCCGAACATGTCCAGCCACGCCTGATTGACCTCGAGAATGGTGCCGTCGAGCGCGACAATCCAGATGGCATCCAGCGATTGCTCGAACAGAGCACGGAACCGCTGTTCGCGTTCAAGCAGCGCGGCGTCAGCCACATGCTGTGCAGTGACGTCGCGGACCATGCAGACGATATGGCTTATCTCACCTTCGTCCGTCCAGACAGGGGCGGCATTGACGCTCAGATAAATTCTCTCACCACCGGGCTTCTCCACCGCGTACTCAATGCCATACACTGCCTCTCTCTTCTGAAGAACCTGCTGCACCGGCAGAGCCTCGTCGTGGAATCGGTCTCCCTCATAGCCCGTGATATGCCAGGCCGGATCATCGTACGTCCTCCGCATCATCTCCTCACGCGTGATCCCGAGAGTCCGTTCGGCTTCCGCATTCGCCATCACGATGCGCCCGTTGCGGTCGACGACCATGATGGCTACGGGACTCAGGTCGAACAGGTGACCGCCCAGGTCCTGCGGCATTCCATGTTCATCCGCGTCGACCGTCATGCACTGCCCCCCTCCCACGAGGCAGCGGGACGCGCGTGATCCGTGCTGAGGAAGCAAAGCCACCTGCCGGTGTAAAGCAACCTTCAAACTGCGCCGGCCCCGCCATCGTCACTGATATAGCACATAACACATACATAATGTTAACATGCGCCTGCTGGGACGATTCAGGTCCCAGCGGCATCCTCCATGTGCTATTATGACAAGGGAACCCTGGTGGTCCGGGCTCTCCCTTCAACCGGTCCATCGCGCAGGCGCCATTCTACAGCCTCAACACGCCTTCGGTGATGCCAGCGGACACGACCAGGGTCTGACAGGCGTAGCCATCCGAACATCGACCAGCGTGTGACAGGCACCTTCTTTCCCGGCGGCAGTCCCTGCGGATTCGCAGGCCAGGCTGATGTAGCTTTGTTGAAATTATGTGATGATCAGGGAGGTGCAGAAGACCTCAATGAATAAGCCAGGAGCAACAGGCAGCAGCGAGTCAAGGGGAGACTGGTACTACTCGCTGTTTGAGCTGTCCATGGACGCGATGAGTATCACCACACCGGAGGGCAGGGTCGTTGACGCGAACCAGGCGTGGCTGGACCTGTTTGGATACACCCGCCAGGACCTCGCGAGCCTCAATGTCCGTGACGTCTACATCGACCCGGCGGAACGTGAGGAATTCATACGGCGGATGGACGCGGAAGGGAGGGTCAGCGATGAAGTCCGCTTCCGGAAGAAAGACGGGAGCATGTTTATCTGTCGGCGCTCCCAGGTAGCGCGCAGAGACGAGTCCGGACGTATCATCGCCTACCAGGGTGTGCTGCACGATGTCACCGAGCAGAGACGGATGCAGCAGGCGCTGGCCGATGAGTTGACATGGCGACGCCTCCTCTTCGAGAGGTCGCGCGACGGCATCGTGATACTGGACGAGGACGGCAAGGTTATCGAGGCCAACCCGGCATTCGCGCGGATGCTCGGCTACTCCCCCGATGAACTGGCAGGACTTCACGTGTGGGACTGGAACGACCTCTTTCCACCGGACCAGATCCGGGAGATGCTCAGGGCCATCGACGAGAACGGGGACCAGTTCGAAACACGGCACCGGCGCAAAGACGGGACGGTCTATGACGTCGAGGTAAGCGTCAACGGGGCCATCTTCTCGGGCCAGAAACTGGTCCTGTGTGTCTGCCGCGACATCACCGCGCGCAAGAAGGCCGAGGAGGACCTGCAGCAGAGCGAGGAAAGATACCGTTTCCTCGCCGACAATGCGTCCGACGTGATATGGGTCTACAGTCTGACCGAGCGGAGATACACCTACGTGAGCCCGGCCGCGACACGGTTGTACGGATGTACCCTTGAAGAAGCAAGGAACGCTTCCCTCTCCGACCACCTGCCGCCGGAAAGCCTTGCCATCGTCCAGCGCGTAATAGTGGAAATCGAACAATCGGACACGCACTCTCCGAAACGGTACTCGCTGGGGGCGGAGCAGGTAAGAAAGGACGGCACGCGCTTCTGGGCAGACATCTCCGTCTCAGTCATACGGGACGAGAAAGGCCAGCCCGTCAGCGTCGTAGGGATCACACGTGACGTCACTGCACGGAAACTGGCCGAGGCGAAACTCGAGCAGGTGAACGACGAGCTCCGCCGCCTTGCGGCGCGGCTTCACACGGCACGCGAGGAGGAGCGCTCACGGCTGAGTATGGAGCTGCACGACGAAGTCGGGCAGACGTTGTCTGCGGCCAGGATGGACCTGGCGATGTTGCGGTCGAGCCTGGGCGGCGCTTCAGTGGGCAAACCGTATGCTCTCGCCGACCGCATCGACACGCTGCTGAGCGAGTGCGTCTCCAGGCTGCGCGGGCTTGAGACAGACCTCAAGCCGGCGATGCTGGAAGACCTCGGCCTTGCCGCCGCCATCGAATGGCAGATGTCCGAATTCACCGCGCACACCGGCATCAGCTACACCATATCACGGCTGGACGATGTAACTCTCAGCAAGGAGGCGTCTCTCGCCGTGTTCAGGGTCTTCCAGGAAGCGCTCAGCAATATCGCACAGCACGCATGCGCCGACGCGGTCGACGTGAGCGTCCACCAGGGCGGCACCGAGGTGACGGTGCTCGTCCACGACAACGGCCGTGGCATCAGCGAGGAGACAGTTGCCTCCCCGTCACCAGCTGGTCTTGTGAACATGCGGGAACGGCTGCGTCCCTTCGGCGGAGTAGTCCATATCTCTGGAGCACCGGGCGAGGGCACTACCGTGCGAATCACCATCCCCACGTCCTGACACCACAGTGACGGCACGGGACCATGGCAACTCTTGACCACGACGGCGATTGGCGCCATACTGGCGCCATCGACAGGAAAGCAGCAGCTGACGTCACACAGGGAGGGCGAAATGGCGCTGAAAACAGCACAGCAGTACCTCGAGTCCCTCTACTCACTCCACCCTACCGTCTACATTCTCGGTGAGAAAGTTGCCAATCCGTACGACCACCCGCTCCTGAGGCCGATGATAAACGGCGTCGCAAAGACGTACGACCTTGAACACGATCCCGAGGGAGCAACGCACCTGGTGGACAAGAACGAGCGTGGTGAACAGGTAAGCCGCTTCGTCAAGTTCTACCAGGGACCGGACGACCTGCTGGCAAAGGTACGGATGCTGAGGTTCCTCTCCAACAGGATAGGCACCTGCTTCATGCGCTGCACCGGCATGGACGGTATGAACGCCGTCGGCACGCAGGTCTACAACTGCGACCAGAAATACGGGACGAACTACTGGGAACGCCTGCTCGACTTCGTATCGATGCTGCAGGATGGTGACCTGACGCTCTTCAGTGGCGTCACGGACGTGAAGGGGGACCGCTCACTTCGACCCTCACAGCAGAAGGACCCGGACCTGTACCTGCACGTCATCGACCGCGACAACAGCGGGATAACGGTGCGCGGCGCGAAGATCCACCAGACGGGCTCGCTGTGCGCACACTGGGGTATCGTAGTCCCGGCGCGTGAGATGCGGCAGGAGGACAAGGACTGGGCAGTCTCATTCGCGGTGCCCGTCGATGCCGAGGGAGTCATCCACGTGTATGGAAGAGGCACACTTGAGGCACGCGCGCTCAACGGCTGCGACCTCGGCAATGCCGAGTACAGCAAATTCGCGAACATCGTCATCTTCGACAACGTGTTCGTACCCTGGGAACGCGTCTTCCTTTGTGGCGAATACGAGTACGCCGGGCCGATGGTGCGAAACTTCGGTAACTATCACCGCCAGTCACACGGCGGCTGCAAGTGCGGGGTAGGCGACGTCATAATCGGGGCGGCGGCGACTGCCGCGGACTACAACGGAATATCCAGGGCATCGCACATCAACAACAAGCTCGCCGAGATGCTCAAGACGACAGAGGCCATCTATGGCTGCTCCATCGCGGCTGCAGTGGAGGCGCGGCCGACACCTTCGGGCATATGGGAGGTAGACCCCCTGCTCTCCAACGTCTCGAAGCTCTACGAGGGCAAAGAGCTACACGAAGTCCTGCGCATGATGATAGAGATAGCGGGTGGAGGCACAACCGACCTGCCGTCGGACAGGGACTTCAACAACCCGGATATCGGGCCGATGCTCACCAAGTACCTCAAAGGCGCGGCAGATGTCCCGACCGAACACCGGGTACGTATCCTCAGGCTGGTGGAGAAGCTCGCGTTCGAGAGCCGCGACGTCGTCTCGAACATCCACGGCGCCGGCTCGCCCGAGACACACCGTATGACAGTGTTGCGCAGCGCCGACCTGGAGCGGAAGAAGAAGTTCGCGAAGGACATCGCAGGCATCAGGACCGACCCCCAGGAGAACGAGCCCCAGGGATGACACACGGCGGGATCCCGCAACCCGACACCACTGCACCGTTGACGCTGTCCGTTTCGCGCATTCGCCTGCACGGGTCCGTTGCATGGACCCGGTCGTTACCGGCGGTTCCGGCCACAGCCGCCATGCATCACCGATGCCTTATACATCCCCTGCTGTGACCAGGCAGGGTGGGGATACCGGCTCCGGCACGCCTGTGGCAATTGCCGGACTGCGGCATCACTCCACGGAGAAGTGCGGGCCCTGACGGGCCCGCGCTGTCTCAGCAACACGTCGCTGCCCGCGGCTACTTTCCGGCCATCATGGCGGCGACATCGTCCTCCACGGTACCGATGGGCTTGATTCCGAACTTCTGCACCAGCACTCTGGCGACTCCAGGCGAAAGGAACGCCGGCAGGGTGGGCCCAAGCCGTATGCCCTTCACTCCAAGGTAAAGAAGGGCCAGCAGCACGGCCACCGCCTTCTGCTCATACCAGGCGATGTCGTACGATATGGGCAACCCGTTGATATCGGAGAGGCCGAACGCCTCCTTCAGCTTGAGTGCAATAACGACCAGCGAGTAGCAATCATTACACTGGCCGGCGTCAAGTACACGTGGAATCCCGCCGATGTCTCCCAGTTGCAGCTTGTTGTAGCGGTACTTGGCACAGCCCGCCGTGAGAATCACGGCATCGGCTGGCAGGTTCTTCGCTACCTCCGTGTAGTACTCTCTCGATGGGTGCCGTCCATCACAACCGGCCATCACCACAAACCGCCTGATGGCGCCTGACTTCACCGCCTCGATGACCTTGTCGGCAAGCGCGAGCACCTGGTCATGCGCAAAGCCGCCAACGATAGTGCCGCTCTCGAGCGCAGTGGGCGGTGCACATTCGCGGGCCTTCTGCACGATAACCGAGAAGTCCTTCGATCCGCCTTCAGGCCTGTCCGGTATATGCACCGCGCCTGGATAACCGACCACTCCAGTGGTGAACAACCTGTCGAGGTACGTGTTGTTCTTCCTGAGCGGCACGAGGCAATTGGTGGTCAACAGGATGGGGCCGTTGAACGACTCGAACTCATCGTTCTGGTGCCACCACGAGCCCCCGTAGTTACCGACAAGGTGAGGGAACTTCTTGAAGGCGGGGTAGCAGTTGCCGGGCAGCATCTCGCCATGGGTGTAGACATCTATCCCCGTTCCCGCTGTCTGGTGAAGAAGCTCCTCCATGTCTCTCAGGTCATGCCCGCTGATGAGGATGCCGGGGTTGTTCCGCACGCCGATGTTGACCTCGGTAATCTCGGGGCTGCCATACGTTGATGTGTTTGCCTTGTCGAGCAGGGCCATTGTCCTGACCGCTATCTCGCCCGCCCTCAAGACGAGGCCGACCATTTCATCGACCGGGAGTTCTTTCGTGGTTGATGCGAGGGCTTCCATCATGAATTCATAGATGTCATCCTCTTCATAACCGAGCAAGGCCGCATGTTCCGCATACGCGGCGATGCCTTTAAGGCCGATGACGAGCAGCTCACGCAGCGAGCGGACGTCCTCGTCCTGAGTCGCGAGGATACCGACAGAGCCGGCCTTCTCCAGGAACGCTTCCGGCTCGTCCCGCCACAGGGCGGCATCCGGTAACTGGCCCTGGAAATCCTCGCCATGTGCGTTCCTGTACGCGGCGAGGAACCGGTCACGCAGGTTGTCCCTGACGTCCAGCGCCTCCTCAATAAATGCGGTGAAGTCATCATTGTCGAAGTTGGCATTGGTGATGGTCGCGAACAGTGCCTTGGCCACGAGAAGGCCTGCGTTGCGGTCGTGTACGCCCAGCGACTGCAGCTTCTCGCCCCACACGCCGATGCCCTTCAACACGAAGATAAGCAGGTCCTGCAGCCTGGCGGTCTCTTCGGTCTTGCCACATACGCCCCTGACGGTACAGGCAACATTCCTGGCGGTCTCCTGACATTGGAAGCAGTACATCCTTCCTCCTCTCTCTCCTCCCGACGAGTACGAAAACGACAGCGGCTTGTCGGGACCCCGGGCGCTCCAGCCGTCAGCAGTCCCGGGTGCAGCTACGATATAGAGGCAGGATAACCGATGTGACCCGGCAGCGCAACAGGGAAACAGCAGAGGCAGGCACGGCTCATCGCCATCTACGAGCGACCAGCTCGAATCCCTTCATACCAGTCCAATCCCGAGACCACCCGGCGACTCACAGTCCAGCGGCGTGCGGAGAGCGCATCCAACCGCAGGCACGCCAGCAGCCCTCCTCCTCGACGAGAGCTGCAAGCCCTGACCCGGCAGCAACCACCGGCGCGGCGGGCCGATTTTCGGGGGCCACAGGCCGCCTCATGGTGGCGAGGGTGATGCCACCGTGTCGAATGATATATGCGATCAAGGCGGTGATATCACGAAGCCACAACAGCCGGCGGTGCAGTTGAGTCCCCGTCAGCTACCTTCTTCCGCCCGTGGACAATCCATTCGCCTATCCATTCCGTGAGGACAGGTATGGCGAAGCCGAGAAACCACGTCGGCGCCTCGGCTTCGCCGGTCGATTCAGCAACGGCGAGCACACACAGTGTGACGCCGAGCGAGAGCGTCAGCAGGCCACGCCACACGTTGGCCACGGGAAAATGCGGAGTTGTCATTGTCGTTCGTCCTCCCGTCAGCGATAAGGTGCGGTAGACGCTGAGATCCGCCACTACGGTCGATACACAGAATCGGGGGTGGGGGACTCGAAACCACCTGGAATGAGGCCCTATTCCGAATTCCCTGCCCTCATCTTTCGCGCGGCCTGGCAAGAGCGGATGCACGGCGCGGGCCCCTGCGCCCACAACCACACAGTCGTGTGACAGGGCCCGCGGTTGTGGTATCCCACGCGGTCTCAGCGGCCTCTTCCATCCATCATGTCCATTCCACATCCCAAGCCAGTCCTCTCAGCAGCATACAGCGGCGTGCCGCCTACGTCCTGGAGGTACACCTTGCTTCAAGGGCGTCCACCCGCGTGGCAAGCGCATCAGCGCTTTCAGCGAGCTGACGAACCGCTCCGAAGAGGAGCCCGATGCTGTTGCCGACCGAGAGCGTCAAGTCTTCGTCGAGCGAGGCCTCATATGCCGCGATGCGGTGTACACGATCGCGTCCGACCCGGTCGCGGCGCGCAAGCAGCTGCGCCTTCTTCTCCGCACGGACCTCCCGCTCCGCAGCCTGCAGCAACCGGGCACGCAACTCCTCGTCGTCACGCTCCATACGCTCCAGTCGCCGTGTGACCTTCTCAGCCTTGCGGTACGACGGCTTGAGCATCGGAGGGATGGTCAACCTGTCATACTGCCGGCCATCGACAGGGTCAGCCCGTATACCGCGGACGAGCGCCAGGTCGTCCCGATGGTCCCACGGCTCGTTTGTGACATGAAGATCGACACAATAGATGTCGTCGAAGCGGTCGCCCGTGCTTCCAAGGTCATATGTGGCATCCGACTTCGGGTCGAGGTCGCATGACATCTTCACCGGGCCGTTCAGAAACCTTATGCCGCATCCGGACTCCGACATTATGTCCAGCTCACCGCTCGACGGGTAGATGTAGTGCTGCTCAGTGCCATATTCGAAGACCAGGTCCTGGCCGGAGATGGTGAGGCCTGTATCGGCGTCTATCTCGACGTATCCGACGTCGTACCACTTGCTGTTTGTGCCTGTCTTCACCTGCACAAGGCTCGAGAGCAGGATGTTGCCCGCGGATATGTTCGTCGAGCGCAGCTTTGCGTAGGAGTCGCCATCCGGCAGGCTGTCGATCGTATCCCCCGTTTTTGACAGGTCGATCTTTCCATCAGCCTGCAGCCATTCGAGCACGATGTTGCCAGCGCGGATGTTCTCCGCCTCGAGGTCCTTGGCGGACAGCCGGCCGAGCCGTTCGTAACCCTGCGGCGTCGGATAGACCTCCAGCGTATTGGCGAGGCTGCGCACTGACGACCATCCGCCAAGCTCTATCTCCGTCTGCCACATGACACGGCCGCGACCTGTCCCTGCCAGCCATCGGTGCCGCACAAGCCCAACGTTTCCCGTCACAGAATCGCCCAGTCGCTCATCGGTCGCCTTCACGTAGTCGAACGGCTGCACATCGGGTGCAAGCGGCACAGTCAGCTTCGCAGTCGGTGCCTGGAGGCGGTACTTGGAGAGGATTGCTGTTGCCACATTCTCAGCCTCGGTATCGGAGCCGACCGCGGCCACCTGGTACTGCACCTTCGGCAGAAGCGCATAGCTCGAGGCATCGGTTGCCGCGCCTGAATATGGCACCGGCGCGTCCTCGGGCGTCATCACCTCTATCCTGTTCGGGATGACGAGCGTCTGTCGCCCGATCTTCTGCAGAAAGGCATGCGAGCCGGCGGCAAGGCTGAACACATGATCGAAGGCGGCACCTCCGGTCGTCGGCTCGAAGAAGTGGAGTCGACCATCCGCCTCAACCCGCATGACGCAGCAGGTGAAGTCGAGCAGGCGGCGAACCGCCGCAAGGCGTGAGCCATTCGTGTACACGCGGAAGCCGTCGCGTGGACGGTAACCTGTGGCCAGTGCATCCGTGTCATCCCAGACATAATCGATGCCGTCGCAATGCAGGTACGGTACGAGCGTGGCGGCGAGGATGGAGTTGATAAGCGATTGAAGAACGGTCGTGTCGTCGGCAGCCGGGACATACGATCCAGACGCGCGGTCCTCGGCAAGCTGGTCAGGCACACCGAGACACGTCAGTCGGCAGGTGAGCAGGCCCTCCCCTGAGACAAGCTCCTGGCGGACGACGCGGAGGGGTGGGGAATCACAATACTCTTCACCGGCGGATGTCACCGCGCCCCAGCCGATAACGACCTCGCAACCGCGCAGGTCAGTCGCGCCGAGCGCCCCGTCGGCATTGTCGAGAACAATACCAGCGGTGTGCGTGTATGGCTCACGTACCTCCTCCACGGAGAGTATGCGTCCGTGTATGAACGTGAGGCCCGTTTCACCATGCGCGAGCATCACCCGGACACGTGGTTCAACGGTGGTCTCGCACAAGGATGCCTTCAGCGTCGCGGAGCAGCTCACAGCACGGGCCCCGCTACAGCCACCACAACTATCGCCGCAGCCCCCACTGCCAGGCCGACCACCGCCTCCAGGAAATCCTGATGTCCACCGGACTGCCCCCGCGCCTCCGACCAGTACTCGTACAGCCCGAAGGATGCCATGAGCAGGACAGCCAGTCCAGGGCTGCGCAGCGCGACAACGGCCGAGAGCATGCCGAGGCCGATGTGGACAGGCGTCGTCGACTTCCTCATCGCTCGTCCTCCGTCCAGAGTTCGCCGGCGCGCAGCGCACGCAACCGCTCTCTGCGCAGGGCCGTGAGGTCCTGGCGGAACTGCATCAGCCGGTCGTTTCCAAATAGCCGAAGTCGATCGGACACACCGGGACCTCCGACCGTGACGCGGTTGTTCACGTACACCGAATACTCGAGCGCGGCATAGCCCGCCGCGCCCACAAGAGCAATGTCCTCAAGGTACTCCGGTAGCGTGGAGCCATCCGCATCGACGGTGTGCCGGGCGGTGTAGTAGATGCGGACTTCTGCACCCGCGACGGGCATTGTCTCGGTGAGCATCGTCACAGTATCCCCCCAGACCTCGAAGTGACGAAGTCGACGGGGATAGCCACCGACCGGATACTCCAGTGCGAGGATGGAGACCCGGTCGATGAGCGACAACACATCTATCTGTCGTGAGGCTGGGTCAGGGATGGTAAGGCCGGTAGCGAGCATCTCGCGGGGCGCGACCCTGTTGATATCGCGCACGGCATGCTGGATATGCCGGTCAAGATCGTCGTCAGTCCAGCAGTCAGCCGCCGGCTCCCCGAGATCGATCCTGAGCCTATAGCGCAAAGCGGCAATATCTGTAGGCATTTTTCCATCTCCTTAGTCGGTAATCAGTTGACACAAGGACTTTTCTCTGACATCATCATTCAACTATCCGCCTAGTGGGTATCCACACACACTAGCGGAATTCCCTCCTTCCCACCCAGGGCGGGGAGAGCAGAGGGGAGCCTGCTCTCCCTGCCTCCTTATGGAGGCGGGTTTCGTACGCAGAGTGCATCGTGCGTGGCAGCGCCCGAAGTCGGCACAGCCCATTCCCGCATCCGGGCATGGCAACATACGACGCGGAAGACCCGTCGTGTGCGACAGCGCTGCCAGCAACATTTTCCCCGTTCATAGTCCACTGAAACGGGCCGGAAACGGGGGCGGCACTTGACAGACTTAGTCGCATCCGACTACCCTGAAAGAGAAGGAACCTGTGCCAGACGGGATGCGGGTACGAACAGAATAGTTCGAGCAGCCTTTCCACAGGGTCCTCCTCTCCTTTCGGGGAAGGGTCGCTGCCACCCCTTCCCCATTTTTGTATTCGACATTGCTGCCCATTCCACTGATTCGACCACGCGGCAGACGGGCCAGATGGGGCCAAGCAGGATGGAAATGCAGGCCGGCCCTAGAGGAGCTCCGAATACCTCAACCCCATCGCCAGCCACATGTCCTGGTCGTTGCCACCCGCGGGAAACGGGTCGGGCAGCGCACCATACCCGCTGTCGTGGCGGTACCCCGCATAGCTGTAGCGTGGCACGGTGGGACTCCCTTTCAGCGCCAGGCCCTGATACGTGTAGCGGACACCCGGCGTACCGTCGCTGATACAGGCAAGCCAGTACATCCCGGCGTCCAGCTCCAACGTTATCGCCACTTCACGCGTGCCACCGGCCGAGACGTCGACCTCTCCGGCATCCAGCAAGAGTGCACCGGGATAGCAGAAGCCGGCATCCCTGTATATGCCGAGCCGGCATTTCCTGTCAGCTGCTGCATCCTGGACATGAATGGCGATACGGTCGCAGGTCACTCCACGCGCGAGCGGCCACATGACCGTGTAGAGTCGACCCGCCACAAGCGGCAGTGTCGACGCCATGTCGCCGGCGGCGAGCATCGAGCGCATGTACGCGCCTGTCTGGAGCGCGGTCGAGAAGTCGAATGCCCGGGGCCGCCACAGCTCAATCCCTTCGTGAATCTCCAGTGCCATGACTACCCCCTCACTCCCTGGACCTGAAACGTGCGATCAGTCGACTGACCAGCCGACGTGCTCAGCCTGACAAAGCGCCAGCCGCCGGTGTCGAACACGGTCGCGTACCCGCCGGTCGTGAGTGCCGTCTGCACGTTCGTGCCGCTGCCCAGAGGCGAGAACGTGCCACCTGACTCAGTCGAGACCTTTACGCCGACGCGGGTCTCGTCGAGCATCGGCAGAACGACCGCCAGGTAGCGATAATGCTCGCCCAGATCGACCTCGCCCGACAGGTCGTCGTCCTCCGCCACCGTGATGGTCGCCGCCTTCCAGCCGGAGACGCGGGTGGCCGAGACTTCGAGGATGCCGGACGCATCGACCGCCACGCAGCGGGGCCCGTCCGAGCTATCGTGTCCGTAGATGACGCGTGGGAACTCTTCCATGGTCCTCCTCCCGCGGTGGAGGGCGTGAATGCACCCTCCACCGCTCCGTTCTAGATATCGCTCTGGCCGAGCTGCAGGTAGACGACCGCCGCCATACCCGCTGGCTTGCAGTTGGCGGCGTCGGTCGATTTCGCCTTGACGACGATGGAGTCGCCCGCTGACACCGGCACGTCCCCGCGGTCGAACCGCTGTGTGCCATGCGTGGCACCGGCACTCGAGCCGGCGCCGGCAAGCGTCACGGCGGAGTCATCACCCCTCGTGCCGCCTACGTAGACGCTGAAGATGACGTCGTCGCCGTCGGACTGCCCTGTCTCTATCTCGCAGTCCAGGCCCCTGACGTAACCATCCTGTATCGCATGCAGGACGGTGATAGAGCCGGCACCCTGGACAGGCGCGAGGGCCTCATCGCTGGTGCCGAGTGCAGCGGCGTCCTTATCGAGTTCAAACGCCAGAGCGACAATTCCTGACATCTCTGTCGGCATATGGTCCTCCCTGTGCAGCAATCATTCTGTTTCCATGGAGGGTGCACGTTACATGTGCCCGTGTGGAGGCGGAGCCCGTCTGCAGGGGCGGGCACGCAGCAGCGTGCCCCCGGATTCAGTCCTTCACACCTATCAGCGCCGCGCAGGTGACGGACGAAAACAGCGCCAGGCTCACGTACCACTTGATGCGGTGGCGAGTGGCATCCTTCGTCTCCAGTTGCCCGACCCGTTCCACCTGCAACATCTCCGGGCTGGACAACCCGCACAGCGCGCCCTCGCCGAAGCGCAACGCATAGATGGTTGAACAGGCCCCTCCGGTAACGGCCGACTCGACGCTCGAACTCACCGCGTGCGTGTCGAGCACCCAGTCGGACACGCCGATGGGGACGCCATTGTAGAGCTGCACCTGCTCGCCCAGGATACCCTGGCCCACCTGCAGGTTGTTACCGGCGGCACGGGCGAGCGCCTGGACCTTCCTGCGACTCCGCCTCGACATCAGCAGCAGGTCGGGCTTCCCGCCCTTCACCGCGTCGATAAGCTGGTCCACCATCGAGAGCGTGAGGGTCGCGCCGGACGCGCCCGCAGCGACGAGCTGGTCGGAAGCACTCGTGCAATCGATAAGCTTCCGCACTCCGTCGAACTGCCTGCTGCCCGTCGACGAGTCGCCGTAGATGAAATACTGCTCGAATGTGTGCCGCAGTGCCTTTGCCTTCTGCTCGATAACGGCGGTCTCGAGGTCCTGAAGGTTCGAACGGGTCGACCTGAGGTAGTTGTCCACGTCGGCGTCGCCACCCATTATCTTCAGCGTCGCGGTCGCCTGCGCGAAGGTCGGCGTCGACTCGGCCCAGGTGTCGCCCACGTCGTAAAAAGCGATGGACGGGAGCGCCGACTCCCTCGTATACGTGAGTCCGTTGCCCTGGATCTGGATAAACGGCAGCGTCTGCAGGACCGGTGAGTCCTTCACCACCGTCTCGATGACGCCCTGCAGCAGGACATCGTTGGAAAGCTTCTCCGCTTCAACAAGCGTCAGTGCCATGTCTGTCTACTCCCTCCTCTACTTCGCTGTGGCGACACCGGCCGAGATCTTCTCCCGCGCTGAAAGGCCGGAGAGGTCCGGGCCGGAGCCGACCGGTGCACCGGCGGGGACGCGTGCGGCGTCCTTCTCCGACTGCAGAGCGGCGCGCACCCTCTGCACGAGCGCCTTTGCGCTCTCGACGGAAGCGGAAAGTTCCTCCACCGTCTCGCCGCGGATGAGGTCGGGTGGTATCTCCGGGTGGGCGAGGCGCAGGGCGTCGCGGCAGCCGCACATCGCCTTCTCCTTCTCCGCCTGCAGTGCGGTCGTCTCCGCCCATGCGTTGTCGAGGTCGGCCCTGCGGTTCACCAGCTCATCGCGCGCGGCTTCGAGCAGCGACTCAAGCTCCTCGATGCGATCATCGCGTTCCTTTACCGCCTCTCTTGACTTCTCCTCGTCTTCGAGCATCGCCTTGAGATTCTCGCGCTCGGGCGGTGTGGAGTCGCCGTTTCCGGGGGCCGCAACAGGTGTTCCCTGTTCATTGTCCATTGCGTATCCTCCTCTCTATGTCGGTCGTGCGTTCGATCGCGGACGTCGCGCTGCTCTCTCACACTGTCCGCGGGGAGCACCCGGATAGCTGCCATCACGTTGTTCTGCCGCAGGGGCAGGCTCCCCATGCCTGCCCGCGGTCCCTGCCGACGATGGACGGAATGGACGGCGTTGACACCGGCGCCGACCTACCAACCCGTAACCTTCCCGCCGGACAACTCGCCACCCCCCATCCCAGCCTGCGACTTCACGCGGAACTGCTGGTTCATGGCCAGGATGCGGCTGCGCTCCTCGCACCACAACCGGAACTCGGCATCGGGACTGCGCACACCCAGGCGGTCCATGGCGGTGCGGCGCGAGTGGATGCCCGCCTGCACGAGGCCCTGCTCTTCCTGGACCATCCGCGTGGAGTCTTCGGGGAGGACCGCGCCCCAGGTCGTGCGGTGCACGATGCCGGAGAAGTCCATGCCCATGTACTTCTCGGCCAGCCGCAGCACCATCCCGTCGCGCCTGTGGTAGACCGAGGTGCGGATGAAGCGCTTGCGCCCGACCTTCTGGACAAGGGAGTTCATCTCCATCGCGAGCGCTGCGCCCGAGAGCTCCTTTTCCGTACCGCCGTATGCCGCTCGCGGCGTCTCCGAGAGGTCGTGCAGCGTGCGGTAGAGCGTATCGATGTAGTCGATATGCAACCTCACACCACCACCCTGGAGCAGGTCCAGCAGGTACGCCTTCGCGCCCTCGGGAATCGACCAGACCTGGCCAGGCTTCGTGCGGATGTCCTGCGCCTCGTCGACGTTCTCGAGGACGGCGATGGGGTTGCCGGAGAACTCGAGGATGCGGGAGAGCTGGGAGACAGCGCGGTTCAGCTCGCGCTGCGGCTCCATCAGCGAGGGCACGTCGGACGTGCCCCAGAACCGCTTCGGCTCGCGCACGTTCGGGAAGACTATGAACGGGATGACGCCGTACGGGTTCGGCTTGTGCTCGACAAGCGCGTCATCCAGGTACAACGCGAACGCCGTGGCGGTCCACAGCTCGGTGAGCCACGCCCCGCGGTTGGGGATGGCGATGTCGTGGAGGTGTGCAAGCTCGGCCTGCGAGAGGTGGTAGCGTGAGGCAACACGCCACACGCGGGACGGGTCGTCGCCACGCCACCACGCGTAGATACCGGTGACGGGCGGCGTGGTGACACGGATGCGCTCAGCATCCGGGTCCCACGTCACCTTGTAGCAGGCGTCGCCCAGCACGGCGCAGTCGAGCTCGGTCTCGTAGTCGAGCGCATCAAGCCCGTTGTCCTCGCGCACGTACTGCAGCAGCGCCTCGGCGCGGTCGATGCGCTCCGCCAGCGCGGAATCGGTCTCGCGGGAGGGATCGGCCGGGTAGCACGCGGTGGAGAGGCCACTGACCAGGTAGCTGGTGACCTTGTCGAGAGCCACCCGCGCGTAGTTGAAGACGAGCTGGCGGTGGCGGGTGGCGCTCTCCCACTGGAGGCCGCGGTAGAAATCGAGGTTGCGCCTGTACGCCGCCATGCGGTCGGCGTCCCTGCGGGCAAGCTCCGATGGTACGAACTGCGGGGCCTGCCCCACTGCGGTGGGTACTGAAGGTACTGCCATTCCTTCTCCTTTCCTTACGGCGTAAACAGGGGATACTGGGCGGCTGCTTTGCGCGGCGCCCACAGGGAGCGCTGTGGCTGCGGTGTATCTGGCCGCTCACTGCCACGTGCGACCCGTGGCCTCATGTCCCTGATTGCGACGGTGAGGAGCGCGATGCTCATGAGGAGGTCGTCGTGCCCCTCCGAGGGGTCGACGTGGAAGCCCATCGTCCGGTTGGGCCGGTAGACGGCGCGGGCACGCTCGAGCTGCTGCAGCGTTCCGCGGTGCTCGGTCGAGCCGTCCTGCGCGTAGAGGCGCAGCCTCGACCCGTTGACAAGCGAGAGCAGCTCGAATCCGAGGTCGGACTTGGACCGCTCGGTGAACGTGAACGGTACGATGCGGCTGCCGAAATCGCGCGCCAGCAGGTTTGCCACCGGCTGGCCCATACCCGTGGCATCGACCACGATTGAGCGAGGCTTCCACGGCCTGAGAAAGCGGACGAGGTCCTGGATGAGCCGCGCATGCGGCGTGCCGGTCCAGACGGCCTGCTCGACGATACGGAGGTGGGGCAGGCTGGAGTCACCGGATACATCCACGGCGGCGATGCTCACGGCGGTGGAGTCGGGCTCGCGGACATGCATGCCGTCGCGGGATGCCTGCACCTCCCCGCCAATGTCTATGGCGGCGACGTATGACTCTCCCTGTCGCGGGGTACTGAGGCGGGGGTGGTCGGACAGGATTGTGGAGAGCTGTGCCCGCGTGAGCAGCCGGCCACCGCCGGCGACGGGCAGGAGCGCGTACTGTGTCCGAAAGAGCGGATGGTCTTCGCCAAGGCGCTCACGCTCGGCTTCGACGAACGCGGCATAGGCGGGGTTGTGCTTCGCAACCGCCTGCCAGTCATAGCGGAAGTGACGCCGTATGCCGTCGTGCTTCTCAGCCTCCAGGTTGGCCTGTTTTATCTCCTCCAGCAGCGTAGAGTCGTCCCACGTGGTGCCGTAGTGGACGGTCGTCACGTTCGTGGACGAGCCCATAGGCCGGAACTCCTTGGTGTACTTCTCCTTGCCCACGTCCTGGGACTCGTCAATCTCCAGCAGGAGATCGGCCGTGTGACCGACCACGTTGGAGTTCTCCTCCGCGGACAGAAAGACGCAGCGGGCAGAGCCAAGGCCGACGATATAGCCCATGCCGGTGCGGTAGACACCGCCGAAGCCATAGTCATCAAGCCGGTCACGCAATCTGCGCATGGAGATGACTGTCTGAGGTTTGAAGGTCGGAGAGCACTTGACGATTGAGCCGCCGGCGCCCATTGAGAGCGTGAGCAGGAGCAGCTCGAGATGAGCGGACAGCTCATTCTTGCCACCCTGGCGGGCTACCTCGACGGAGAAGGTAAGCCCGCAGCCGTGACGGACGGACTCGACAATCGCCCTGGCGACTTCCCGCTGGTAGGGCCTGAGAATCACGCCGGCCCGCCATTCGCAGACAGAGAGAATCGTGTTGAGTATACTTTAGCCATACTATTTGTATAACTCACTGTCGAAAACAAGCTCGTCGAACACATTGGATACTTTAAGTATAGGACGTGTTTAGTGATTGGTCAAGAACGAATCGTGCCGACAGTCTGCGGACTGCCCCCACCAGCGAGAGCTCACCTCATCTATCTGATGTCTGAAACAGGTGACTTCGTGTCAGCTTCCGCCGCTACCTCGAAGATCCGCGGCACGGCGAATGACTGAATACTATCACTCACCAGATGAAAGACACCCACCACGACAATGTAGAGCAAAGATACAAGTCCTGCCCAGGTAGCTGCCACTCCGAGTTGAGTCGTCTGACCAACAATGAGCAGAGACACTCCGCCTATCCCAGGAACCAGCAGCAACAGCAGCCTCGGCCCATAGCGGTCGAGAGATCGCGTGAGCCTCACGTTGACACCAATTCGAGCTAGAGTTTGGCTTGTAGCCAACGCAGCATGGTAGGCTTCCAGAAATAGCCTCGGAAACCATTCCTGTCTATCGCGACTGCCGTACAAGACATCGAGGTTCTGACTTTGTGTTTGTAGTCCCGCGGCAACGGTTCTCGCCCACTTGAAGAAACAGTCAAACTTGTGGAGCTGGCTATTGGTAACCTCCGACCAGGGCATATAGTGGACAGTTTGGTTATATAAAATGTGCAGATTCTTCGCGAGCTCCCAATGTCCCGCTCGGCCACTTCTCTCATACAACTCGTAAAGGCGCTCAGTCTCGTGCTCCAATTGGGAAAGCAGGGTCTCTCGCATGTTGGGGAACAATTGCCCGAGAAACACACCCAAGGCAATGCGGCCTGCCATCACGGCAAACGACGCTCCGGCAAGCACCGGCATAACTTGGCCAAGCGGAGCTTCGTGTTGCTCAAGCCAGTCCGCAGGCAATCGCAGGACGATAGAGACAATCAGAATAGCAATGGATATATGTAACCACAGTTCCGCCGACGCTGGGGAATGCAAGATTGCACCGGACACTGTGTATTCCCACCCTTTGCGAACGGCGGCCTTTCGGATCTCGTTACTGCTGTTCATTCTGTGCTGAAATACCTGGCAATGTTCAAATCATCCTTGCAGCAACCACCAGCCTGGTCGGGCAAGTCTCAAGAGCTGACCAAGGACGCCAAAGTTCACGTCTATGCCTGAAGGAGCTTCTGAAGCAGCCACGCGTGCTTTCCAAGATCGATGCTCAGGTTTCGGACTTCACGAGGTGTCAGCACTGTCAGGTATGGTGCGAGACGATGGAATGTCCCTGACAGGAACGTGCCAGTGAGCTGGTGCACCTTCTTCTGGTCCTTTTCGCCGGTCACGACGAGAAACAATCGACTACCCCAGATGTCGCGAGCGTGCTGCAGCTTGGCCAGCGCCTCGATCAGATTGCCCTTGTCCTGTATTTCAAACACAGCCTCGGCTCTCGGCGCACCCTGGAAGCTCTTCCATACAACGTCATACCTGTAGGGTGGCTGTGAGTACTCCGTCTCAGCATGAAATGCCAGGACGTCGGCAATCTGTGCCACCATGGTCTCTAGCTCTTTGTGCAGCCCCATCCCCTCAGGGCCATTGGAGACACCGGGGCCGCGCCAATTGGCGCTGAGGTATTGGCGCCCCTCCGGCGTGATGCGCCAGATCCCACGAGGTTCCCGATATAGATAGCCATCAACGACCAGCGCTTGACGGACCCACTGAACCCGGTTCCTCCATGCCAAGGGACCGGACTTGCGTCGTAGCTGTTTGTCCTCTTCGGTGATATCTGGGAAGTATTGCTCAACGGCGACAATGGCTTGCAGCATCGGAAGCTCGCCACCGGCATCTTCGATGACCCGGAGCAAGGGGAGCTTGATTTCCTTTTCCACAGGGAGCGTCATATCTCTTATGTGAAGTGCTTCTGCGATTTTACCATCCGAATCGGGATTTGAGAACAGCCAGTCCACGTGCACATTCGGAGTAGCACTTAGGGCCGAACCAACCCTTGACAGCCGTCTAGAGCCCATATAAATATGGGACAGCTCCCTACTTTCCAGTTGACTCGAATGGCAGGAGAGAACCATGCCATTTCCAAAGCCATGGAAGGACAACT
>CAZODZ010000006.1:0-46389 GCA_964578745.1 uncultured Dehalococcoidales bacterium
GGATGGTGGTGTGCTCCTCGAAGCGCCAGCGGCGGGCCACGCCGTCCGGCAGCAACGGTTCGCCGGGAATGGCCCTGAATACTCTGTTGACTGTATCAATGATTGGTTGTGCCGAGCGGCGCGACTGGCGCAGTGTATCCGACACTATCACCGGATACCTCTGCAGCAGCATGTCGAACAGCTCCGGATTCCCACCGCGCCAGCCGTAGATGGCCTGCTTCACGTCACCGACATAGAAGAAGCTGCGTCGGCCTGTATCGTCCTGGACCACTTCATCGACGAGATTGGCGAGGACGTCCCACTGGAGGTCGCTGGTGTCCTGGAACTCGTCGAGCAGCCAGTGGTTCAGATGCGAGTCCAGCCGGTAGTCGATGTAGAGGCGGGACGCTGCATCTTCTGCAGGCAGCTGGACAGGGGTGCTGGTGAGTACTGCGCCGGTGCTGGAAGCACCGTGGGTGGTGAGCAGGTGCTGGATATCGACGAAGGTGAACTTGCCCTCACGTCGTGCGGCCGCGTCGTAGCGACTGTCGTACATTTCGATGACGTGGTAGATGCCCCGTGTGCGTGCCATCGACGCGTTCAGCTCGGTCGCGATGACATGCCTCATGAGTGGGAGGATGTGGCTGGCGGGCTCGCCAGCGAGGTCGCATTCCGTCCGGTTGAGCTTGATGCTGCCGTGCCCGCACATGAGGTCGTGCACGCACTGCAAGAGCTTCTTCATCAGGTAGTCGAGCGGGTCTGGCCAGCCTGAATAGGCAGTGTGGCGAGTTGCTGCGTCGACGAAATCACGAAAGCGCTGAAAGTGTTCGTCCTTGAGCCCGAGAGCTGTAAGGCTGGACAAGAGCGCTTCACCCCTCTTACCTATGTCTCCAACGGACTCCAGCCACGGTGTGCCGTGCGGCCAGATAGCAGTTGGGTTGCCCCAGCGGTCTTCGTCGGGCAGGGCGCGGTAGTGCTCCTGGTAGGAGGTGATGAAGTCCAGGAGTGGCTTTTCCACGCCCTTGCCTTTGCGGCCCAGCCGTGCCTGGGCGAACGAGTTGAGCAGCCGCTGTCGGTCCCTGTCGGTCATACTGCTGCTGGAGAATAACTCGTCGAGCAGCCGCTGCCGGAACGCGCCGGTGGCGGCGTCATCGCCGTCCATTGTCTCGAATGACGAGGGAACGCCCAGTTCGAGCGTAAAGCTCCGGACGATGCCTACCGTGAAGCTGTCGATGGTCCCAATGTGCAGCCGGTGCATGCACTCGAGGAGACGTCGGAGCATAGTGACATAATCACTCTGTTGCACATCGGGCGCGCCCGGACCGAGGTGCGATGTCGTCTCTGCGGCCGCCGAAGAGTCGGTGCAGGCAGCTGAGATATAGCGCACTATGGCATCGAATATCTCTCCCGCAGCCTTGCGCGTGAAAGTGAGCGCCACTATCTCATCGGGCCCGACCCCTTCGGCCAGAAGGCGGATGTAGCGGTGTGCCAGGCGGAACGTCTTACCGGAGCCGGCTGAGGCACGGATGGCCTGGAACCTCGGGGCTAGGGACATGGCTGATCCTCCGCTTGCTTGATGGCGAGGTGACCGGGGTCGATGGTCCTGTCGTTTGCACCGCCCGGGAACAGCGCTGCGAAGTCGTCGGAATCGACCCTTTCCGACGGGGGCCAGAACCGGCCTCTGAGGATATCCTGCGCTGCACCCTCCGCGCAGGCGCGTGCTGACTCACGCAGGTCGTCGGAGAATCCGTCCCACGTAACGATGTCTGCGCTATCGGGATCGCTCGGCAGGCTGAAGTAGCCGGGGGTGACAGTTTGTGGGGGGCAGAACCGCCCCGCTGCCATCAGGGAATACAGGGGCAGCTGCAGATCTTTCCATCTCATGGGCTTCCTGCCGCCCTCGAACCGCGCGTACTGTGGCGCGGTCTCGTGCCATGTGGCGAGGTGCGCCTCCTCGGGACTCTTCGCGTCCTCGGATGTCTTGTAATCGAGCACCCTTACCTGGCCTGTCTCGATATGCTGGTCGATGCGGTCGATGCGCCCTGTGACTGTCAGACCGCCGAGGTTGCAGTGGTACGACTGCTCGTGTGCCACGATGCGCCAGCCCTCGGCCACGGCGCGCGTGTGTACCCGCGCCGCGGCTGCGAGTCGCTCTTTCGCCGCATCCAATTGTATTGAGAGGTTCAGAGGGTACGAGGCGCCGAGCCTGACGGCGACCCACTCATCGACCCTTGCACTGAGGTATGCCTGCAGCGCCCGGGCGTCCTCGCAGTCCCTCATCTCCGGGTCGGCAGCCATCATGTTTAGCACGTGGTGGATGAGGGAGCCGAAGTCGAGTCCGTCCAGCTCACGCTTCCGGTCATCCAGCGGCTCCATCTTCAGGACGTGCTTGAGGTAGAAGCGGAATGGGCATGCAAGGTAATCGCGCAGTCCTGTCACAGATACGATTGAGAGAGTAGTCGGTGCGCCATCCAGCGGGGCGTCCGCGTTGAACCGGAAGCTGATGGAAGACGGCACGCTTGAGCGGGTGTCACCTGGCGGGCCGAAGAGCCTTGATGCCCTGTCCGCAAGGTCTGCATCCCTGCAGCGGAAGAGGATACGTGATGGCAGCAGCGGGTCGCCTCTCGTGGTGGTCTTCGCTGCCAGCAGGACTACCCGGCCGGTAGCGCGGCGCGACTCGACAAGTGCGCGCGTCAGGTACACGTCGCGGGCGTAGCGGTCGTCATTCGTGCGCAGGTCAAGCGCCTGGCGCAACGATTCTGGCAGGAACGTCTCGTTGCCGAGCCGGGCGGGTGCTCTGCCTTCGTTCATGCCGGCTACCAGCACGTTTGAGGCGTCGTCCCACTGCAGCTCGAGCCAGCCCTCCAGGTCGATGGCGTTGCGTGGCCGCTGTGGCACGAACCGCCCTGCTCCGAGATGGTCGATCACCAGATCGAGCACCTCTGCCTCTGAAAAGCTGAGCTTCTGCACTGATGCGCTGGCTGAAGACTCGAGTGCCTCGTCGACCAGCTCAGCCGTGGCGCGGAACGCGTCGTCAGCCGGAGAGCCAGGCTTGAGTTCACGATGCGCGAATACTGCCTGCAGGAACTGCCTCACATCTGCCTCCATCGTACCGCGCGTGCTGCCCGATATGAGTCTGAACACGGTCTCGAGAGCAGTGCGGACCGTGCTGAGCCTGGCTGCGGGCAGTTCGGCGCTGAATGTCCCGTCGCGGAAGCGCTTCAGTATGCCGGCCGCAGACGCGGGCAGGTAGTGGTTCTGGTACGTGTCCAGCTCCTCCAGCAGCGCGTCGGCGCGTATGCCTGCGGATGCGGAGAGGAAGTCGAGCACGTCTGCATTCCGCAACAGGTTTGCGAGCGAGCGGTAGCTTCCGTCGGTCCTGACGTCACGGTACGCACGGAGCAGGTGCAGAAGAGGCGTTGTTGCTGCCGCCACGCCGTTGGGGTCGAACGCAGCCAGTCCGGCTGCCTCGAGGTCGGCCTCGAGGTACGGTGTGATCTCCGCGTCGATGACGCCCACGGCTGAGTCCGCACCGTGTTCACGGATGTGTGCCACTATGCGTGTGCTTTCCGATGCCGGGGAGCCTGTGAGCACGAGGTTGCTGTCGATATCAGGGATGTCGATTGTCTCACTGCGCCAGTGCGCGGTGACCGGTCGTCCCCACGGGTCGAAAGCGTTCGCATACTCTTCGGGCGCGTGCACGAGGACCGTCGTCGGGACGCTCCATGCGAGTTGCTCGAGCACCTGGAGCGCCAGCGGTGCAGGATCGGCCACGCAGGCGACCACGATACGATCGACGTTGTCGGGTGGCAGGGGGCCTGCAGCTGTCTGCAGGGTTACTTCACCAGGCTCCCGCTCGCCGGTGACCTCGCCGTAACGCGTGACGTAGAGCTCCTCGAGCCGGGCCATGTCTTCCCAGCGCTGGCGCTCTTCGAGCAGGTCACTGCTCGATTCGACGACGCTGCGGATCGTGAGGCCGTGCTCCAGAAGCTCGCTGCGGAGTGACTGGAGCAGCTTCGCGCTGCTGAGCGCCCATGAGAACGTGCGGGCTGGCGTTCGGGGAAACAGGCCGGGGTAGTCGGATGGATCGATATCGAGTAGCAGCCTTGTCCAGACTGCGGCGCTGTCGAGCTGCCGTCGCGCGGTATTCCCCTCCTGTGGCGCGATGAGCGATGGTGGCGTCACTATACGCGGTGGAATGAGGTACGTGTGGTTCTCGCTGCAGAGAATGGCGAGAGCCTCGCGCAGGCGCCGGCCCGCATGCCGCGTCGGGACGATGACCATGGTGGAGCCAAGGTTGACCGGTCCTTCAGATGGGTCAGCTGCAAGGTAATCGCGGACCCGCTGCAACGCGGGAGCGTCCCAGCCGAGGAACACCCGGCGCATAGTCAGTCCACTGGTTGCGTCGCTCAACCCCGAAACTATACTAGACAGCGCTCAATCCGGTGTAGGCGTGGACCACGGTGCCTTGCTGCATTATCGTTGGTGGTGATGCCTCGCCTGTCGGGTCAGTACGGACGACTGCTCTGCTTCGCTGCAAATTGCAGGGACAGAACTATGGTGACACGGCTTCCTTCTCATGAAGGCGACAGTGCAGAGAGAAATGAGTATTGCGTCGCCGGCTTTTTCACATGCACACTGGCACAGACACGGTGCATCAACCCGTTTGGAGCAGTGGAGTGGTGAGATACGGCACAGAATGGACGTTTGAACATCCTCCCCGACAGGGCAACTGCCATGTGCCTCATCAGTACCCTGCGGGGTCAGCAGCACGATGAGTGGCAAGTAAACCGGCGCTAGCTGACCCCAGTCGCTCTGGGCTCACGGGCGCCGATTGTGCTCTGACCAACCGGGTTCGGGGGTGCCAGGAGATGCAAGCTCTGCCGGCGCCACGGGTCGAGAGCAGCGCCTCTCGCGTCGGGCCTCGCTCAGCTACACAGGGCGCATGGCCCCCTACCCGCCGGCCTATGTTGTAGGGGCCGGCTCTTCACCGCGGAGCGGCACCATGCACAGGAACCGCAGCGTGTCTGTGCCTGTGTTACGCAGCTGGTGCAGCTCGTTCGGCTCGATGTAGAGAGCTGTGCCCGCCTTGAACGGGATGTCCCCCTTCTCGCCCTTGAGGACTCCCTCACCCTTGAGGATAAGTACCTCGTGTTCGAAGTCGTGTGAGTGTCGGGAGCTTGCGCCTCCGGGGGCGACATCGAAGATGCGCATCGCGAAAGTGGGGACGCCGTCCTCCGCTGCGAACACCCTGCGCTTCAGCGCGTTCTCTCCATAGGGCATGGCCTCTATCTGTTCAATGTCCTTTGCCAGCATGGTGAGTTCTCCTCTCTGACCTCTTGTCTCAGACCGTATGATACCAGAGTGATGCCCTTCGGTTATGCTGCTGTGGGCGTGGGGCTGCCTGACAGCGGGATGATTCCGGCAGAGCTGCCGGCGCCTCTGGCACGTCGTCGAGCAGGCGCATTACAAAGGCTGGTACATCCTCTTCACTGTCGGCGATGCGTTTCTGTGCCGCCGCTTGTGTGCGGGAGGGAGGGGATTTCGCGTCTCTTGCTAGGTGGTGCTGTTTCCCACCGGAAACTCATGCGCAAGTGCAAGTCGATACGGAACGGGACAGTCAGTGGCCCTCACGTACAACTGTCACGAAGTCTGCAATGGCCTCGTCCAGAGAGTACCGTGGTCTGAAGCCCCAGTCTTCGCGGGCGCGCGTGTCGTCGAGCTGCCCCGGCATACTCCTGATACCGTCAACGATGACCGGGTCCGGCTCGAACATCAATGTGGCATCAGGGACAACGCGCCTGACTCTGTCTACGAGTTCCTGCGCCGTCACGAGGTGCCCGCGGAGGTTGTAGCAGCGCCTTGACAGCTTCGCTGGCTCCGCGGTTGCCAGATCTATCATCGCGCGGGCGGCATCCTTGACGTAAAGAATGTCAGTCAGTGTCTCAGGGCTCGCCTTGAGGACGTACGGCCTGCCTCTTGCAGCCTCCTCGATGGCCACCGATGTGTATGCGGTCCAACCGGCTGAGGCGGCCCGGCCCGGCCCGAAGATGGGTGTGAAGCGCACGGCGCGGAAGTCGAGTCCATAGCGCCGGTGGTAGTACTCGCCGAGTCGCTCGGAGCAGACCTTGCTTGTGCCGTACATGCTCTGTGGGTGCTGCGCAAACTCATCCGGTGCACCTTCTGGCGCATCGGGTCCGAATGAAGTCACCGTGCTGGCGTAGATGACCATCGGCGTCTCGAACAGGCGGGCCGATTCGAGCACGTTGTATGTGCCGACGACGTTCGACTGAAATGCCGCCTGTGGCGATTCCTCGCTGAACGGCGGCAGTGCCGCTCCGCAGTGGAAGAGGAAGTCCGGCGTCGAGCGCCTGACCATGTCTGTCACCTGTGCCCAGTCGGCGACCGTGCCGCGGATGGCGCTGAGCTTCGGACCTGCGCGCTGTAGGAACGCGTCGTCCGTAAAGAGGTCGAAGAGCACCACCTCGTGGCCCTCTTCGAGCAATTGGAGGGCGAGCTGGCGTCCGATGAAGCCGAAGCCGCCCGTTATGAGACTGCGTGTCATGTGAATCTGCCTCCTGTTGCTGACGGGGTGCCTGAATGAGAAATGTACGCGTTCGGAGGAGGGTTTTCAATGGCCGCGGCGTCTGCGTCCCCTCCGCGGCGCTGTGATGCTCAGGTTCCCGCGGATGCCGGTGCAGGAATTGATGGGAGTGATGGAGCCAGGAACGTCTCTTGGGGGGTTGTCTCACCTCCTGGGACGGGGCACGCGTTGCGCGTGCCCCGTGGAAAGGGCGTTGAAGCAACCGGTGATCACAATGGCTTCGCCGGTTGGCCCGGCGCCGGCTTGCTCAGCCCTATGCGGGTGTAGAACTCCTCCGGTATGTCCTGGGGGTCCTTGTAGAACAGCAGTGTGCAGGGTTTTGCAGGGTCGGCAGGGTCGTACTCCGCCACCAGCCTGGTAGGCACGCCCGAGTCCATCATCGGGATGAGCTCGTGCCAGATGGAGCAGTGCAGGCAGTAGTAGGAGACGTTCTTCCTGCCCCATGACCACGGGTATGCCTTGCGGGTGACGCCGAAGTTGAACGGCGCTTCTGTCCGCGGCGGCGTGTCGTCGACCTGTCCGCCTCGCCGCATCCTCCCACCGGCGCCGCACGGATCACATGAAATGACAAACCGGTCCGACTCTTCTCTCACGGTGATGGTGCCGGACTCATTCGGGCCTGAACGGTGTGCCCGCATCTGCTCTGTGTACCACTGCACCACCTGCTTCTTCGTCTTGAGACTCTTGAGCTGGTCGAGGAAGGCAGCTCCGACCTTCTCCTTGCAGTAGGTGAGGACGTCGAGCATCTTCTCCTCACCGCAGTTGTCGGCTATCCACGTAAGCAACGCGTAGACCCAGTCGCCGTACACGTCGTGCAGGCTCTTACCCTCGACCTGGACGTAGTCGACCAGCTCGAGCGCCGTTTCCGTGTCCCCGGCCGTGATGGCATCGCGCAGGCGGTCGTATGAGCTGATGCCCAGTTCCTCGACAGGCTCGTCTACCCTCAGGGGGCGGCCAAGCAGGGTGCGGTCTATCTTCAGCATTGATTGATTTACCTCCCGGCCTTCACGGCTTCAGCGATGATTGAGAATTCGTCCTCGCTGAGCTCGCGTTTCTTGTCGTGCGACTCGAGCTTCACGCGGCGTAGCACTTCCTGCGCCTGTTCCCTGTCCAGCTCGATGCTGAGTCGCTCGGCCCATATCAAGACGGAGTCGATGCCGCTCTTCTTGCCCATGACATAGCGGGGACCGCGATGGCCGACGAGTGCCGGGTCCACGGGCACCGTCTCCGTGGGGTAGGCAGAGCGGCTGTTGCGGTGCCAGCTCACGACCATGCCGGACTCGACGTCATACGTTTCCTCGCCGACGAATGGCCTGTTCGGGCCTTTGCCCGCAAGGTCGTAGACGAGCTGCGAAAGCTCGTTGAGCTTCTCGTACTTGATGCCGGTGTCGATGCCATAGAGGATGCGCAGCGCCATGACCGCTTCGATCATGGGGCAGTTGCCGCCCCCCTCGCCGATGCCGGTCACGGTAGAGTGGATGACTTCACCACCCTCGAGCACTGACATGATGGTGTTGGCTACCGCCATGCCGAAGTTGTTGTGGAAATGGACCTCGAGCGGCTTGTCGATATGCTTCCTCATCGTGCGCGTGTAGAACGATGCGCCGTGTGGCGAGAGGACACCGAAGGTGTCGACCAGGCCGAGCGCATCCATGTGTCCCTCGGACGCGACCCTCTGGATCAGGCGCAGGAACCAGTCGATGTTCGAACGCGTGGCGTCAACAGGGAAGAACGACACGTACAGGCCCTGCTCGTGTGCGAAGCTTGTCGCCTTGATGGACAGATCCGTGGCTTTCTCCATCGACCACCTGTACGAGTGTTCCACAAGGTGCTCCGAAGAAGGTATCTCAATGGTTACGCCGTCGACTCCGCAATCGACGGCCCGCTTCACGTCGTCGATCATGCAGCGACTGAGCACGAATATCTCAGGGCCAAGGTTGCGGCGGACTATTTCCTTGATGGCTGCCTCGTCGTTTGGCGAGACCGCCGGTGTGCCGGCCTCTATCCTGTGGATGCCTGCCTCGGCAAGCTTCTCTGCGATATACACCTTCTCGTCCTTCTTGAAGACAATACCGGCCTGCTGCTCGCCGTCCCGCAGCGTGACGTCGTGGATCCTCACGCGCGCCGGTGGATTGAACTGCTCCGTCACTTCGGGCAGGAAGTTCCACGGGCTGACGAACCAGCTTTCCGATTTCCAGGGTTGGTGTGAATCCAGCATGCTGCCTCCGCTCATTTCTGTGACTCTGGCTTATCCGTAAGTTCCCGGAGTCGCTTCGCCTCTCCTTCTATCATCCTGTAACAGTGGACGTCTTCGGGAAAGCGTCCGGCGCGTACATCTTCGACGTACTGCGTGATTGCCTTTACAGATATGTCGGCGAGTTCAGCGTAGCGTTTTACGAACTTGGGCTTGAACGCTTCCCAGATGCCGAGCACATCGCTCACGATGAGGAGCTGGCCGTCGCAGTAGGGACCTGCACCGATACTGTAGACGGGTATGTCGAGGTCCTTTGCGATGTAACCTCCTACCTCCGGCGTCACCGCCTCCAGCAGAAGCATCGCCGCGCCAGCGTCACGGACCGCTCTGGCGTCCTTGATGACGTCAAGCGCACTCTCGGCGGTACGGCCCTGTGCCTTGTAGCCGCCGAACTGGCCGGTGCTCTGTGGCGTAAGTCCGATGTGGCCGCACAGGACCATGCCTGCGTCGACGATTGCGCGGATCATGGGTGCGACCCGCTGCCCACCCTCCAGTTTCACGGCGTCGACCTCTGCCTCTTTGTAGAAGCGGACGGCGTTCCGGACCGCGTCTTCAGGCGTTGTCTGGTATGAACCGAAAGGCATGTCTCCCATTATGAATGTGTTCGGCGCGCCGCGGCGTACCGCTTGGCAGTGGACGATGCACATGTCCATGGTGACCGGCAATGTGCCGGACTGGTAGCCGTAGACCGTATTGCCCATCGAGTCGCCGACCAGGATCATGTCGATTCCGGCTTGCTCCTCGAAGCGGGCCGTGGGGTAGTCATATGCGGTGAGCCACGTGACCTTCTGTCCTTCCTGTTTCATCCGCTGGAAATCGAGCAGAGTCTTCTTCCTCCTGGGTTCCACGTGATACCTCCTTCCTGGGTGTTCGGGGAATGCTAACGGAATCGTCACCGGGCGGCAAGCGGGGTGTGATGCTTTCGCAGGTCAATCTGCAGTGTGACGTCCTGCGGTATGCTAACCGCTGGATGTGATGTCCATACGAAACAGGCAGAGGTTCTTGCGGGCGAGGATGATGCGAATCTCCTGGACGCCCTGTGCCACAACCACCGCCGCGAAGGATACGAAGTGCTGACCGCGAGCGATGGTGAGGAAGCGCTTGCAGTGGCGCGTGGGAAAGGTCCGGCGTTGATGTTATTTGACATAATATTAGTGGTACTGGGTGGGATTGAGGTCTGCCGCATCCTTCGTAAAGAGGTGAGTGTGCCCATCCTGATGCTCATTGCAGGGGTGGACGAAATAGACAGGGTTGTCGGGCTCGAGATAGGAGCAGGTGACTACGTGAGTAAGCCGTTCGGCCTGCGGAGCTGATGGCGATGGTGAAGGCGATGTTGCGGTGGAGCATGGTGGTGGGGTCAGATGCCATGTCCGGAGGATGCGGTGTGGAGGTTGTGATTGAGACGGGTAACCTGTGGGTAGACATTGGCCGTCACGTAGTGACGCGTGATGAGAAGGTGCTCGCCCTCAGTTCGAAGGAGTTTGGCCCAGCCGCTTTCCTGGCCAGAAACGGCGAGTGCACACAACCTGGAGTGGTGCGCTGACCGGGTAACGAATACCTGTGACCGGCCTGCCTACACGGTGACGGGAAGGATGGGCCTTAAGACCTGCTGCTGTTGAGCGCGATGGTACGGCATACAGTTGTGTGGACTAGTCGACTCGCTGGACCTTAAGCATGTTTGTATTGCCTGCCACGCCGAAAGGAACGCCAGCGGTTATCACAATGAGGTCCCCCTTACGTGCCATGCCGAGGGACCGGGCGATATTGGTGCCCTGTTTGAATATCTCCTCGATTGAGGCGTATTCCTCGACTAGGTGTGGTCTTAGTCCCCAGAAAAGGGCGAGCCGGCGCACTATATCCTCGCGGGATGTGATGGCGAGGACCGGGCACTGCGGTCTGAACTTGGCCACGCGCATTGCAGTGCTGCCGGACGTGGTGAATGCGAGGATGGCCGCGGCGCTGAGGTGCTGGGCGATTGTAACAGCGGAATAGCTGATGGCCTCATCGGGCTGTGGCACGACGTCCTCACCCCTGTCGCGCAGCATCGCGCGATAGGGCAGCGCCGCCGCTGCTTCTATCGCAATCGACGCCGTTACGCTGACAACCTGGACGGGGTAGCTTCCAATGGCGGTCTCGGCGGAAAGCATGACCGCGTCTGCGCCGTCGAAAATGGCGTTGGCGACATCGCTGGCCTCAGCCCTTGTCGGGTTCGGCGCGGAGACCATCGATTCCATCATCTGTGTGGCGACGATCACCGGTTTGCCCGCATGGTTGCACTTTGTGATGATGCGCTTCTGCTCGATGGGTACCCGGCGTAGTGGTATCTCGACGCCGAGGTCGCCTCTTGCCACCATGATGCCATCGGCGGCAGCGATAATCTCATCGATATTGTCCAGGGCCTGCTTGCGTTCTATCTTTGCGATGACGGGTGTATCTGCGCCGTGGTCCCGAATGAACGATTTTGCCTTGTTGACGTCGGCCGCGTCCGTGATGAATGAGAGCCCGACGTAATCGACACCATGACGGAGGCCGAACTCAAGGTGTTTCAGGTCCTCGTCTGTGATTGCCTCGGTACTGAGACGCACGCCGGGGACGTTGATGCCCTTCATCTGGGTCAGGAGCCCTCCGTTGGCTATCCGACAGCGGATGTCGCTTCCCGATGTTTCGATAACCTCGAGCCGAATCATGCCGTCGTTTACAAAGATGGAGTCCCCGGCTGTCACATCCCGGGGCAGACTCCTGAGGGTCACCGACACGCGTGATGCGTCACCCAGCACGTCATCTGTGGTGAGCACGATCTCGGCCCCCTCTTGCAGCCAGACCTTCTCCTCCCTGAGCTTGCCGGTGCGTATCTTGGGACCGGGGAGGTCCTGCAGGATAGCGATGGGCCTGCCGACTGCGCTGGAGGCCCTGCGTACGCTGTCGATGCGACTCTCGTGTTCACTGTAGGTACTGTGCGAGAAGTTGAGGCGCGCCACGTCCATACCAGCCCTCGCCAGCTTCTCGATGGTGGAGTACCGGTGTGTAGCCGGCCCCAGTGTGCAGACTATCTTCGTCTTGCGTTGCATCGCTGTCTTCTTTCCTCGCACCCGTGGACCATGGTGAGTCACGACAGTCTAGACATCGTGCGCTTGAGCGTCAAACCGGCGATGCCGCGTCGTCCCCCTGGATTGACGCCCCCACGATACGCCCGTAGAATGGGCCGCATGTGGCAGATTTCCAGTCTCTCAAACGGACTCACTGTTGTTACTGTTCCTATGCCTCACGCACGTTCCGTCGGCGTCGCGCTTGTATACGGAGTCGGCGCATGCCACGAGCCGGACGAACTGGCCGGCATGTCGCATTTCGTGGAGCATCTGTGTTTCAAGGGCACGCCGCGCAGGCCCTCTCCCAAGGACATAAGTTCGGAGATAGAGGGGGTCGGCGGCATCCTCAATGGGGGCACCGGTCGCGAGGAGACGGCGTACTTCGCCAAGGTATCCCGTGCACACTGGCCGATGGCTGTCGACCTGCTCTTCGACATGACACAGAACTCGTTGTTTGACAGTGCGGAGATAGACAAAGAGCGGCGCGTGGTCATCGAAGAAATACGCATGAACCTCGATATTCCGCAGCAGCGCGTCGGCATGCTCATTGATGCTCTGCTGTGGCCCGGCCAGCCGCTGGGTCGTGACATTGCTGGAACGATGGAGACGGTCTCCACCATCTCGCGTGGGCAGCTTGTCACGCACCTGAAGCAGCACTACCTTCCGTCGAACCTCGTCGTCGGGGTGGCTGGCAATGTCGAGCATGATGCAGTGTGTGAGGAAGCGTTGAGACACAGCGCGTCGATCACGCTGCCTGCCCCCGATCGCCGCTACAAGGTGGATGTGGCTCAGGACGCGCCGCGAATTGAAATTGACAGGCGTGAGGGTGAGCAGACGCATCTCTGTATTGCAGTGCACGGCGTCTCGCGCCTCGATGAGCGGCGGTTTGTGACGGACATAATGAATGTGGTGCTCGGTGGGGGCATGAGCAGCCGGCTCTTTCTTGAGGTCAGGGAGAGGAAAGGTCTCGCGTATGACATACACAGCTATACGGAGCACTTTGCCTCATCCGGGAGTGTCATCATCTATGCGGGTGTCGAGCCTGCACGACTGAACGAGTGTATCCGTGCAGTGGTAATGGAGCTCGGCCGGATCCGCGAGGGCGCCCGTCCTGAGGAGTTGGCCAGGGCGAAGGAACTGTCCAAGGGCAGGCTGGAGTTGCGGCTCGAAGACACACAGAACGCGGCGATGTGGTACGCCTACCAGCAGCTTCTCAATGGGGAGATACTGCCGGTGGAGGAAGTCTGCGCCCGCATCGACACGGTCACCTCTGCTGAAATCGAACAGCTGGCGGCACAGCTGCTCTCGACTTCCCAGCTGAATGTGGCGGTGGTCGGTCCTGTCGAAGGGGAAATACCCGAGGACCTGCTGCGCATCTGAGGATTAAGAGGCGGAATGAACAGAGGGCCGCCGCATAGCGGCCCTCTGTTCTGTCAGTCATCTCTCTGACCTGGCAGGCCGGACTGCCAGTCATCTCTCTGACCTAGTACTCCGGATAGCCTCCGGGAGGCATTGGCGGAGTCTTCTCCTTCTCGGGGATGTCGGTGACCAGGCTCTCAGTCGTGAGAATCATGTTGGCGATGCTGGCCGCGTTCTGGAGGGCCGAGCGGGTGACCTTGAGCGGGTCGACGATGCCCGCCTCGACCATGTTGACGTCCCAGGCATCGTTCAGGGCGTCATAACCGACACCAGCCGGGCTCTCCTTGACGTGGTTCACGACGACGGAAGCCTCGCGACCGCTGTTGGTTGCGATGCAGCGCAGCGGCTCTTCGAGGGCGCGCTTCAGAATGGTCAGGCCGGTCTTCTCATCGCCGCTCGCGTCTATCTTCTCGAGGACCTTGCTGGCGGTCAACAGCGAGACGCCACCGCCCGGGAGAATACCTTCCTCGACGGCAGCCCTCGTCGCGCTGAGAGCATCCTCGACGCGGTGCTTCTTTTCTTTGAGCTCTACCTCGGTACCGGCGCCGACCTTGATGACAGCAACGCCGCCAGCCAACTTGGCGAGGCGCTCCTGTAGCTTCTCCTTGTCGTAGTCGGACGTGCTGGTCTCGATCTCGGAGCGGATCTGCTTGATGCGTGCGTCGATGTCAGCAGCGCTACCCTTGCCCTCGACGATGGTCGTGTTGTCCTTGTCGGCAACGACGCGGCGGGCACGACCAAGGTCCTCAAGTGTGACCGAGTCGAGCTTGCGCCCTACCTCCTCAGAGATGACCTTGCCACCGGTGAGGACGGCTATATCCTGAAGCATGGCCTTGCGGCGGTCACCAAAACCGGGGGCCTTTACGGCCAGCGGGCTCAGTGTTCCACGCAGCTTGTTGACGACAAGAGTAGCCAGAGGCTCGCCCTCGACGTCCTCAGCAATGATGACGATGTTCTTGCTCGCCTGTACTATCTTCTCAAGGGCCGGAAGCACGTCGTTCAGCGCCGAGATCTTCTTGTCGGTGATGAGAATGTAGGGGTCGTCCAGTTCAACGCGCATGGACTCGGTGTTGTTGATGAAATAGGGGCTGATGTAGCCGCGGTCGAACTTCATACCCTCGACAAACTCGGTCTCGAACTCGAGACCCTTGCCCTCTTCAACGGTGATGACGCCGTCCTTGCCGACCTTCTCCATGACGTCGGCAATGAGATCGCCGATCTGCTTGTCTACGGCAGACAGCGCCGCCACCTGTGCGACCTGTTCCTTGCCCTTCACGGGAATGGCCATGCTCTTGAGTTCATCGACGACTGCGGTCACGCCCTTCTCGATGCCGCGCTTCAGCGACTGTGAGTCGGCGCCAGCCGCAATGTTCTTGAACCCCTCGCGAACGATAGCCTGGGCGAGGATCACGGACGTGCTCGTGCCGTCACCACACTGGTCATTGGTCTTTGTGGAAGCTTCCTTGACGAGCTGGACACCCATATTCTCAAACGGGTCCTCAAGCTCGATCTCTTTTGCGATGGCAACGCCATCATTGATGACATTCGGCGCACCGAATTTCTTGTCAAGGGCCACCGGACGTCCACGAGGCCCGAGCGTCACCCGTATCGCGTCTGCAAGCGTATCGATACCGGTGGCGAGCTTCTTGCGCGCCTCTTCACCGAACAGTATCTGTTTAGCCATTACGCCTCCTCCTTAAGCTCACTTTGATTTCTTGGCGAGGATGTCACTCTCTCGCATGATGACGAGTTCGTCGCCGTCTTCCTTGAACTCGGTTCCGGCATATTTCGAGTAGATGACGATATCGCCGACACTTACATCCATCGGGAGTCTCTTGCCATCATCCGTGAGCTTTCCGGGCCCAACCGCCACGATTTCACCTTCCTGTGGCTTTTCCTTGGCAGTGTCCGGCAGGACGATTCCTCCCTTGCTGACCTCTTCTTTGGGAGTCGGCCTGATAACAACCCGGTCTCCCAGCGGTACTAGTGAAGCCATTCTACCTCCTTTCCTTTCGCGCATTAGCACTCGACTGCTAAGACTGCCAAAATTATAGCACACGGCCTGCGGCGTGCAAGTCGATCGTGCAACACTTGAGTCTTACACTGCACCGTGTATACAATTGCCTCAGACATGGAGGAGCGCATGTGGGACCGCAAGCGGATACGCGCACTGCGGCGTCACCTTGGCCTCACGCAGGCACAGCTCGCATCGGACCTCGGTGTCCGTCAGCAAACGGTGAGTGAGTGGGAGACGGGGCAGTACGAACCGCGTGGTACGTCGGTGACGCTGCTCCGCATTGTCGCCGAACGTGCGCGATTTGACTACGGCGGACAGGAGGACGAACAGGGCTGAAGCAGCCTGTATTGTTTTGGCGCGACCTACACGGAAACGGATAATGCAGGAAGAAAGACTGCAGGAACAGTGGCGGTCCATGGCGGGTGCAGTGCTGCGTACCGAGCAGGGTGGTATGGTGAAGGTGTGCTACCCGGGGATTGCGCGGGGTGCGAGTGGCCCTGATTTCAAAGACGCGGTACTGGAGACCGACGGCAGGCGTCTCGTTTGTGGTGACGTTGAGGTGCATGTGCGTGCCTCGGACTGGTATGCCCATGGTCATGACTCCGATCCCGCCTATGACAACGTTGTGCTGCACGTTCTGGGCCAGCTGGGTTGCTGGTCCACCACACGTACTTCATCAGGCAGGGAGGTGTCCGTCGCAGTACTTGGTCTGGCAGACGAATGGGATAGGATGGAGACCCTGCCATGTGCGGGACTGTATGCGACCGACACCGACCGGGTTACGGCGGCCTTGCGTGCGGCCGGACACGAGCGGCTGTTGTCCCGTGCTGGCCTGATAGCAGGGAGGGTGGAACGGGAGGGGCGCCTGAAGGTCTTGGGCTCGTTGATGGCCCGTGCGCTTGGCCACAGCGCCAATGCAGCCCCGCTGCAGCAGTTGGGCGAATACACTTTCGCTCCTGATATCCGGCATGGACTGGGTGCGCTGCCAGCCGCGTCGAGACGGATACAGCTGCTCGGACTCGCTGGCCTTCTGCCGCGACAGCGCGGGAGGCACACAGGAGATGTATTTTCACTCCTGAGCGGCTACGCTGCTGCCGAGGTGGCGGTTATGGTAGTCGACCCGGCCGCATGGCGCCTTCACGGCGTGTATCCGAACAACAACCCTGTGCGCAGGGTTGTTGCTCTTGCGGAGATGCTTCCGTCTCTCGAAGGCATCGCGGCTCATCTCCCGGAGCGGTGCAGTGACGGCCGATATACGGTCAACGAACTGGTGCAGCTGTTCACGGTAAGAGGTGATGAATACTGGCGGCGACACTATGATTTCGGCTGCAGGACGTCAGAATCAGACCTGGTGGGACGATCGAAGGCCGTAACGATCCTGATAGATGCTGTACTCCCATGGCTGTACGCGGTGGCGCTTGACCGGGCGGATGGCACACTGCGCCGCAATGTACTGGCGTGGTATTCGTCCTGCGTGTGCCCCCGTCCGAACGCCGTATCGCGGCACATGGCGTGGCAGCTTGGTCTCGGGCGACAGCGGCTGACCGCTTTGATATCTCAGGGCCTGCACCACATCTTCGTGGAGTACTGCAGACATGGACTATGCAGCGTCTGTCCTCTGGGTGAGTCCCACACCCCTGTGTGAGACACGTGACAATCCGGGTCTGGCGTGGCTAGAATAGCCAGACGCAGGAGCGTCCCTTGCCGACTTCGCGCCGGAAGGCCGCTCTCTGCAGGGACTGAGTCGTTGTGAATCTCGTCCTGGCTATTGGCCTTATCCTCTCGATCGGCCTGTTCGGCAGCCTAGCCTTCAGGAAGCTTCGCCTGCCGAGCGTGACAGGGTACATCATAGTAGGCATTATCCTTGGTCCTTCCGTTGTCGGTCTTATCCCTCTCGAAACAGTTGAGCGGCTCGGCGTGCTCACGGACATCACTCTTGGCATCGTGGCCTATCTTATCGGTGGCAGTCTGAGAGTTGATTCACTGAAGGGTCTCGGGCGCAGCATACTGTGGGTCACATTGATGCAGAGCATTGGTGCGTGGATATTTGTGACGGTGGTTCTTACTCCTGCCATTCTGTGGATTGTTCCCGAGGCGTCGTTCTGGCAACTGGCCTTTCCACTGGCTTTCGTCGTGGGTGCGGTCTCGTCGGCAACTGCTCCCGCCGCAACCATGGCCATCATCAGGGAACTGCGTGCGCGTGGTCCCCTGACTACGACTCTGCTCGCTGTGGTTGCGCTGGATGATGGCATTGCGGTCATCGCATTTGCTGTCGCCGTGGGAGTCTGTGAGCCTCTGGTCAAAGGGGTCACAGGAATATCAGTGGAGGCCGCTTTACTCGGGCCGTCGGTACATATCGTGCTGTCGCTGGTATTGGGGCTGATTGTTTCAGCTATTCCAGTCTACGGCGGGCGTGTCGTACGGAGCAGGGAGGTGGAGCTCGGTCTCATTTTCGGTACGGTGATGCTGTGTGCGGGAGCGGCGCTGTGGCTGGGCTTGTCGCCCGTCATCGCAGACATGACGCTTGGTTTCGTTGTGGTCAACGTCATGCACCGGGGTGACGAACACGCCTTGCTGGGCGATGTTGAGACATTGCTGTACACGCTGTTCTTCGTTCTGGCAGGGCTGCATTTCGATCTGGCTGTTCTCTCCACTGCGGGGGCGGTAGCCATTGTCATAGCCGTCTCCGGTGGCCTGGGTAAGTATGCCGGTACCGTGGCTGGAGCACGACTCGGTCACGCACCTGCTGTAGTGGGCAAGTACCTTGGTTTTGCATTGTTGCCCAAGGCGGGTGTCACGGTGGGTCTTGCGCTCCTCGCGGCGGAACAGTTCCCTTCCTTTGGCCCCCTGTTGCTGAATGCGGTGCTCGCGGCCACCATCATCAACGAACTGATAGCGCCGCCGCTTTCGCGCTACGCCATTACAAGGGCTGGAGAGGCCTATCCGCCGCCGCGAGAGGGTCGGCCCACGACTTCGCGATGATCGTGCGGGACGTTCTCGGGTGCATGACGTCTGACTCATCCCGTGTTAAAATTGCGAGCTGTGTGACGGTGCAAATGACGTCACTCGGCGGATGGTGAGATGGCTGATTTCGAATTCGCTGACGTGTGCGTGCGGAAAGTGATGAACGTTGAGACGCCGTTGGTGGAGCAGAGCGCCAGCCTCTGTCGTGTCGCGCGGATGCTTCGCAGATACAGCCACCTGTGGATAATTGCGGCAAAGGACAGCAGGAAGGTCGTGGGAGTGATTACGGAGAGGGACTTCGTGGAGCTACTGAGTCCAATCCCGGACCGGACGTATGCGACAGGGATGTTGAAGTCGCGTTCGTTGCACCAGGGGCAGGTCTCTACAGCCGCCGATGTGATGGTGAGCCCAGTGGTCACCTGCAGCCCGGATACCTCGGTGAGCGAGGCGCTCGAGACATTCCGTGAGCAGCACATCCGCCACCTGCCAGTGGTGGAGAATGGTGAGATTGTAGGCGAGCTTTCGCTCAAAGGGGTAATTGCTGCCTTCTACATCTACACTTGCAGCATGCTCGATAGTGCGTAGAGCACACGACCCAGTCTGCCGCGGCATGCCGGGAATGTCACCGGCGGGGGTGGTAGTGTGGGTCGGTGTGTTGCGCAAGCCCTGTCGTACCTCTGCGTACTGATGGACCTGTTACTTGCGCTTGGACTCATACTGGTACTCGGCCTGATTGGTGGCCTTATCTCGAGGCGTCTCAACCTGCCGAGCATCACCGGCTATATTGTCGTCGGTCTTATCAGCGGTCCCACGGTGACGGGTATCATCGACCTCCCGACGGTCAATGCCCTGGAAGCGGTCACAGGCATCTCGCTCGGTGTCATCGCCTATCTCATCGGCACGAACCTCAAGGTAGGCATGATCCGCTCGCTCGGTCGTAGCATCGCCTTCATCACCGTACTTGAAGCGCTCGGAGCGTTCATCGCTGTGGCTGTCGTGCTCGCCTTTGTGACCAAGTGGTTCCTGCCCGGCTTCGACTTCGAGCAGACGTACATTCCGTTCGCGCTTCTGATGGCGGCTGCTGCGTGTGCTACCGCACCTGCAGCTGTCCTGGCCATCGTCCGTGAGACCCGCGCCAAGGGCCCGTTGACGAGCACGCTGCTCGCCGTGGTCGCGCTTGATGATGCGGTCGCCGTTATCGTGTTCTCCGGGGCAATGGCGACGGCACTAGTGCTTGCCGGCAACATGAACGACACGTCGCTTGCCATGGTGGTTGCGGGACCGCTCGTCCATATTGTCGAAGCCATCGCTGTCGGTTCGGCGCTGGCCATGGTGGCGTCTCTGGTTGCCAGGGTCATCCGGACACGGGAGATGATTATCATCCTGGTGTTGGGTGTGGTTGTGCTCTCGTATGGCATCTGCAACGTGCTCGGTGTGTCCGGGATCATGGCCAACATGGCCCTCGGCTTCATAATCGGCAACCGGCGCAGTGCCGGCAGAATGGTCACTGCGCTCGGCGATATAGAGCCGGTGCTCTATGCGATGTTCTTCGTCCTCGCAGGGCTGCACTTTGAGGTGGCCTCGTTTGCCTCTGCGGGACCTCTGGCGGTGGTCATTGTGGTGGCGCGCATCGCGGGGAAGTACGCCGGCACCCGTTTCGGCGCCTGGGTTGGGCGTGCGGAACCGCAGGTCGGGAAGTACCTCGGTATGGCACTGTTGCCTGAAGCAGGTGTGTCCATCGGTCTCGCGCTGATAGCGGCGCAGCAGTTTCCGCAGGTTGCGGCAGCCATGGTCAGTGCGACACTCGCGTCTGTTATCATAAACGAACTTATTACGCCGCCGCTGCTACACAAGGCGCTGCTGAAAGCGGGCGAGGTATGGGCTGGGCCTGGGAGGGAAGAGCCCGATGTCGGATCAGCGGCGGAGCAAGGAAGCGACCATGGAACTGTCACCACGAGTGAACGGGTTGCCGTCGGAGCCAGCGATCCGCACGTTTCTAAGGGCACGCGAACTTGAAGCGAGCGGCCGCAATGTCGTGCACCTCGAGATAGGTGAACCAGATCTTCCAACGCCTGCCCACATCTGTGAAGCTGCGAAGATATCGCTCGACCGGGGCCTCACACACTACTGCGATTCACAGGGAGTGCTCGAGCTGCGCGAAGCCATTGCTGAGAAGGTTGCGTCGATGCGTGGCGTGAGTGTCGATCCCGGAACCATTGTCATCACTCCGGGCCTGCGACCGATCCTGTTCTACGGTGCCCTGCTGGCACTGGGTGAAGGTGATGAGGGCATCTATTTTGATCCTGCGTTCGCGGCATTCCCCTCTGTCATCAACTTCGCCGGTGGCCGGGCGGTTCCTGTGCCGCTACGGGCCGAGAATGGCTTCCGGTTGGACGTGAACGAACTGCGCGCGGCTATCACTCCCCGGACACGGCTGCTCACGCTGAACTGGCCGCACAATCCCACCGGCGCAGTCCTGCGGAGTGAGGACTACAGTGCCATAGCGGATATAGTGGAGGAACATGACCTCTTGGTCGTCTCGGACGAGACGTACGAAGAGATCTACTATGGCGATATGCCGCCCAGTGCTATTCAGTTTCCCGGCTTGCGCGAGCGTACGATTGTGATGAGCGGCTTTTCAAAGACGTACTGCATGACAGGCTGGCGGCTGGGGTACGCCATACTGCCACCGGCGCTCGTCGATCCTTTTGTAAGGCTCACGGCCAACAGTGTCACCTGCACGGCGACGTTTGTCCAGCATGCTGCTGTCGCCGCGATCCGCGGTTCGCAGGACTGTGTTGCATCGATGGTTGAGGAGTTCCGTCGCAGGAGGGACCTGCTTGTGAGTGGCCTGAACGCCATCCCCGGGATGGAGTGTCATTCGCCTGAGGGTGCCTTCTACGCCTTCCCTCGCGTGAGCAGGCTTGGCATCGATGACATGGAGCTTGCCGACCGGCTGCTGGACGAGGCCGGTGTGGCAACGCTCGGCGGTTCGGTGTTCGGGGAGCAGGGTAGGGGGCATCTCCGCCTGGCTTACACGACGTCGTACGAGGCCATCGAGCAGGCACTGGTCCGCATCGGAGCGTTTGTGCGCAACCTCAAGACAGCCCCGCTGAGCTAGGATCTCATCGCAGGGCGAGCGCGGGCTCGACGTCGAGTTCAGGGCCGCCGGGCGTGTGCGGCCCTCCGGTGAAATAGCTGCAACACGCGATCATCGCCGCATTGTCGGTGCATAGTGACAGCGGGGGAATCAGCACAGGCACGGGGCACGTAGCCTCGAGCGTCGTTCGGAGCTGGCTGTTTGCAGCGACTCCTCCACTGACGAGCACGCAGCTCGCGCTGTAGTCTTCAGCAGCCTTTATCGTCTTGCCAACAAGCACGTCGACGACCGCGTCCTGGAAGCCGGCGGCTGCTTTTGCCACCAGTTCCGGGTCGGAGAGGACGTTGCCCCTGTGGACCGCATGCCACAAGGCCGTCTTGACGCCACTGAAGCTGAAGTCGTACGTGCCGGGCAGCCAGGCGCGTGGCAGCGGCAGGCGCCCTTTCACGCCCGTCGCGGTATCCTGTATCACCGGCCCGCCGGGATAGCCCAGTTGCAGCAGCCGCGCTGCCTTGTCGAACGCCTCGCCGGCTGCGTCATCTCGCGTACGTCCGAGGCGGACGTATCTGCCGTGACCGCGCATCAGGTGCAGCTCGGTGTGCCCGCCGGAGACGATGAGACACAGCGCAGGAAAGCGGGACTGGTCTCCGCTCGGCGCGGGGAAGGCGAGCCACGTGGAGTAGATGTGAGCCTCGATGTGATTGACGCCGTGCAGCGGCAGGCCGCGGGAAATGGCGAGAGCCTTGGCGAAATTGACGCCCACAAGGAGGGAACCGGCAAGGCCCGGGCCGTACGTCACCGCGACGCGGTCGATGTCGTCCAGACTGATGCCCGCCTTTGTCATGGCCTCCTCGTACACCGGCACGATGGAGAGCGTATGCTGGCGCGAGGCCACCTCAGGGACGATGCCGCCATACCTGCGGTGGATGTCCACCTGCGAAGAGATGATGCTGGAGAGCACGCGCGTGCCATTCTCGACCACCGCAACGGCGGTCTCGTCACATGACGTTTCGATGGCGAGGATCTTCATCTAGAACAGGTTCCGCAGGTGCGGACGCAGAATCACGTGTGCCAGCGCAAGAATCAGAGTGATTGTGATGATGGCCGCGAGCGCAGGCTCGGAGAAGCCGCGCACGGCCATGCCGAGCGCAGTCGCTGCTGCCGGCGGGTGTTGCATGTTGACTACCACCATGACGAATATTGAGAGCCCCACGGCCAGCGCGTGGCACGCGAGCGCGAAAATAGTACCGTCGTGCGGTATCAGTGCGCAAAGGCAACCAACGGTAAAGCCGATCAGGTGTCCCCCGGTGACGTTCTGGGGCCGCGCAGTGAGGTCGAAGGGGCGTGCAAAGACGATGAAGGCACTCGCGCCGAGAGCGGCGATGAGGACGGCCTCCTCTATGCTGAGGAAGAGCAGGACAAGGAAGGACGTAAGTCCGCCTAAGGTGCTCTGAAAGACGTACGCCTTCCAGTAGGAGCGGAAACGCTGCCAGCCGGAGGCTATGCTGTAGGAGTTGATGGAGTCCTCCAGAGGAGTGGACGTTCTGGCCTGGAAGTGGGCTGCTGTGCCGCCATAATACTCTTGTATTCTAGTCCACGACTATTGTGTCTGCAAGGTGCGCACGTGTCCTGTTGTGCCCCCAAATGGGGACGCGAGCCTACGCATGGTTCAGCTGGCGTCCTACACGCAAATATCGTGGCGACACGCGTCGGGGCGTCTTGTTGCCATCGTTGATCGGTATACTGGACCACTGCCTTGGACCCGCAACGGCAGGTGGGCTTCTGAGGCTGGCAGTGGGGAAGGTGAATAGCTTTGCGGTGCCGCGTTCTCTGTCATGCGTCTGTCTGAGGCAGCTCTCGATTGCATACGGCTTGCAGTGCCCGACATCTGGGCCGGGGATACCGTGTCCGTTGGTGGGGTGTGGCAGTCCGGGCAGCTTGTGCAGGGTAGCCCGGTCGGGCAGTTCAAAGAAAGGTTCGCGCGTTACATCGGCGTCCAGTACACCGTCGCTGCCAACTCAGGTACTGCTGTGTTGCACCTCGCGCTAGTGCCGCACGGAGTCGGTCCATGCGACGAAGTCGTAACCATACCGTTCCCGCCTGCAGCCAGCCCGATACTTTTCCGTGGCGCAAGGACTGTCTTTGTGGACACCGATGGTGAAAATGGGATTCTCTCCACTGCCGGTGTGGAAGTTGCGCAGGAAGCACGTGCCCTGCGAAGCCATGGTAAACGGAATGCTACCTGTGCGTCCCGATCTGAGCCCTGTGGACGTGAGACAGGCTGTGCTCGTGCTGGCTCCCCTGCAATGCGATTGGATTGAAAACAGACGGTTGTCCCACTGTGGCTGGCCGAAAGAGTGATTGCAAAGGAGAGTAGAGATTGAGCTCATCCAGACCTGTGCGAGTTGGCGTTATTGGAGTTGGTGCCATGGGGGCGAATCATGCAAGGGTGTTCGCATCCCTGCCTGATGCAGAGTTGATTGGTGTTGTCGACAGCGACACCTTGACTGCAGCGCGTGTAGCGGGTGCATGTGACTGCAGGAGCATGGACGGCATCGAAGGACTCATTGAGGCGGGCGTTGAAGCGGTCAGCGTAGCGGTGCCGGCATCGATGCACGCCGATGTTGCAGTCGAGGTCATTCAGCGTGGTATTGACCTGCTTGTGGAGAAGCCTCTTGCAGAGGGGCTTGAGCAGGCCCAGTATATCGTCGAGTCAGCCAGGTCGTCGGGTGCGGTTCTGATGGTCGGGCATGTCGAGCGCTTCAATCCGGCAGTGATGAAGCTCAAAGAATGCGTCGACCAGGGGCTGCTCGGAAATATCATCTCCATGTCGGCACGTCGTGTTGGACCGTACAGCCCCAGGATCCGTGGTGCAGGAATCATCCTCGACCTTGCGACGCACGACATAAATGTGATGGGCCACCTGTGTGATGGGCCTGTGCAGCGTGTGTTCGCGAGAGCCGGCAGTGTGCTCCACACCCGGGAGGACCAGGCATCTCTGATGCTGGGGTTCAAGAGTGGTGCCACCGGTCTCATCGAGACAAACTGGCTTACGCCGCACAAGGTGCGTACGCTCACCGTGGTGGGTTCGGAGGCTATTGCAGAAGTGGACTACATTGGCGTAACGCTTGATATCTACGATGGTGCATGGCACCGTCGTGCGAACGTGGTGACACAGGAACCGCTCAGGGTGGAACTGGAGCATTTTGTTCGCTGCTGCCGGGAAAGGGCGACGCCTCTTGTCTGCGGCGAGGATGGTGTTCATGCGGTTGCCGTTGCACTGGCGGCGACCGTTTCTGCGAAGACGGGCACGGTACAGGAGATGGAGTGAAGGTCCTTGGCAGATGCAGGGAACGCATCCGGGAATCGATTCGCGCAGGCCGCGTGCGCTTTGCCGTCTACGGTCTTGGCAAGATGGGTCTTCCACTTGCTGCTGTTCTCGCGCAGAGCGGTTCGTATGTCACAGGGGTTGATATCGACCCCCAGGTTGTGTCGCAGGTGAACGACGGCGGATGTCCTTTGTCAGGCGAACCAGGACTTGCAGAGCTTGTGCGACGTATGACTGATGCAGGGCGGCTTCGGGCTACCAGCGACGGCGAAATGGCGGCGGCTGCTGCCGATGTCATGGTTGTGCTGGTTCCAGTCCTCCTGGTTGAGAACAAAGGCCCTGATCTCTCAGCTGTAACCAGTGCGTGCCGGACGATTTCCCGGCACCTCGTGAGTGGTGACCTCGTAATCATTGAGACGACGGTGCCACCCCGTACCACAGAATCCGTTATCCTGCCTATCCTGTTGGAGTCGGGGCTCTCGCCGGGAGATTTCGGTCTCGCCTTCTGTCCGGAGAGGGCTTCGTCGGGCCACGCACTCAGGGACATAACGGGCGCGTACCCCAAAGTGGTTGGAGGAGTGGACGCCGTGAGCCGCGAGGCCGCCTCAGCCATTTATGAGGTCATCAATACCAGTGGGGTCACAGCTACTTCTGATACAACGACTGCTGAGGCAGTGAAGCTGTTTGAGTGTATCTACCGGGATGTCAGCATCGCGTTTGTGAATGAACTGGCGTTGTTGTGCGAAGAACTGGGAATCGATTCTGCCGAGGTGATTGCACGCGCCGGGGAACCGGTTGATGACGCTACCGGCTGTCCCTTTGTTACCTTGCTCAAGGCCGGTGCCGGAGTCGGTGGTCACTGTATTCCTGTCTACCCCTACTTCGTGACGCACTCGGTTGATACCCCGACAGAGGTCATCCCTGCAGCCCGTCGCAGGAACGAAGCGATGCCGGCACATGTCGTTGACATCGTCCGGACCGCACTCGATCACTTGGGTCGGCGCCTCGATGAGACGCGGGTCCTCGTCGTGGGTCTCTGTTTCCGCCCCGGCGTCAGGGAGACGAGGAACTCTCCCGGCCTTGCAGTTGCCCGGCGGTTGAAGCAATGGGGTGCCTCTGTATCTGCGTACGATTCGCTCCTGTCACCGGATGAGATCAGGGACTTGGAGCTCGTGCCCTGCAGTGCATTTGAAGGGCTGGACTGCATAGTGTTCATTCACGACTGTGTCTTCGTCGGCGATGTGGTAAAGGAGCATGCGGGGCGCATGCGCACACCGCTACTGGTGGACTGCTGTGGCTGCGTTGACATGCGGGCGGCGGCTGCCGCCGGGTTCGTCTGTCGCCGCCTTGGGAATGGCCGGTGAGATACAGCGAGCCCGGGTGGTGTACTCATGGTTGCCCTGAGGGGGCTGAGACAGCTGGTATAGCGACATGAAGTTGCTCTTTGTCATCAACACACCATCCCAGGTGTACTTCTGGGGGCCGATCGTCCGTGAACTCCAGGGTGGTGGGTGGCGGGTTGATGTGCTGGCACGCCGGTACCAGGGTACAGTGCTTCTTCTGCGGCACATGGGGATTCATCACCACACGTTTCCTTCCCTGCCGACGAGACAGTTGAAACCGCTCGAGCTTGGGGTTCATCTTGCCGTGGCTGTACGACAGAGTGTGCCGCGCAGACCATACAGGATTGTCGGATTCGGGATAGATGCCACGATAGCGGCGCGGTTGCTGTGCGTGCGTTCGCTTGTGTACGTGGATGGTGAACATCTGGGGATTCAGTGGCCGCTGCTGGATGGTTCGGGCGATGTCATAGTCACTCCGGAGGCGTTCAGAAGGTCTTTCGCCCGGGCCCGCCATGTCCGTATCCAAAGCTACAAGGAGCTTGCCTATCTGCACCCGGACAGGTTCACGCCGGACGCCTCGATATACGAGGACATCGGCATCGGGTATGGAACACCGTATGCCATACTGAGATTCAGCGACTTGTCGTCTGCCCATGACCGGCATCAGTTCGGGCTCTCGCTGGCGGACAAGCGGAATCTTATCGCCGGGCTGTCGCGGCATGTCCGGGTGTTCATCTCGAGTGAAGCCGGATTGCCAGCCGACCTGCAATCATTCACCCTCTCAATTCCTTACCACCGCATTCATCACGCACTGGCGTTTGCGCAGCTCGTGGTGACCGATACGGGCACCATGACCACAGAGGCTGCGGTGCTCGGAGTACCCACAGTCTACTGCGGTTCCCTTGCGAACAGGTCCGGCGTGTTCCAGGAACTGGCCCATCGGTACCAGCTTCTTCATGTCACGCAGGACCCAGCCGAGGCGTGCGCGGTCAGCGCCAGACTGGCTGCGGGACGGGATGGCCGACAGGTCCGATTACAGCGCCTTGCAAGGTTGTTAGACGACAAGGTGGATGTGTGTGATGCTCTTGTGAGGTTGCTCACGGGGGAGGCGTGAACCTCGACCGAGGATGGCTGTATTGGTTGACAGGGCGCGGTGTCCATTGACGGAGCCTGTCACGGTTGATCACTCAGTTGGGTCCTTGTGTCCGGTACAGAGAGGCTTGGTGGTGCAGCGGGGAATCCGATGAGCCGGCGCAGCATTCTCGCGGCCGCAGTCGGTCATGTCCGCGACCCGCTTAACTCTCAGTCATATGCTCTCATTGCAGGCAACTTGGCCGCGGGGGCGCTGTCATTTGCGTTCTGGGCGATTGCGGCGAGACTTTCTGGTCCGATCGATGTTGGTCTTGCGTCAGCCTCTGTGTCAACTGCGAGGCTGGTGGGCAGTTTTGCCAACCTCGGACTTGGCATCGCGGTCATTCGGGTATTGAAGCAGGCTGATACGCCGGTGGTACTCATCAATTCGGTCGGGCTCGTTGTTGCTGTTGTGTCGCTTGGGATGGCTGTTACTGTACGTGTGCTGTTAGCAGAGGCGGATGTCGAATTGTCGACACTCGCTGGAACTGCTGACTGGAGCATTGGTTTCGTGTTGCTGGCAGTGAATGCCGCAGTGTTTCCTCTTGTGGCCAGTGTGCTGCTTGCGCTTGGCCAGAGCTTTCGCATTGTGCTCGTGCAGCTACTGCTGGAAGGCATGAAGGCGCTTGCACTCATAGTGTGGTTCTCTGTTCTGCTTTCGGCCACTGGCATCGTGTTTGCTGCGGCCTGTGGCGCAGCGCTGGCGGTGACGCCCTTTCTGTCACGTCTCATTACACGATTATCTGCAAGGGAGGCAGGCCGGTGAGCCACGGTTCCGTCGCGAACGTGACGCGGATGCCGCACCGGAGTCTGTGCGTCGGCTGCGGGGTATGCGCTGCAATCTGTCCGCGCGCCGCTATCACCATGCACGCGTCGGAGTCGTACGGCCTCTTTGTCCCACAGGTGGACCCGGCCAGGTGCGACAACTGCGGTCTGTGTCTGAAAGTGTGTCCAGGGCAGGAGCCTCCCGCAGCTGCCATCTGTGTGGAGCATGAGCAGGAGGAGTCTGCTGCGCTGGGGCCGTTTACTGCCGTATGGAGCGGCTACGCCATGGATGAGGCTCTCCGCTATCGTGCCTCGTCCGGTGGCCTCGTGACGGCAATCCTGCTGCAGCTGATGGCGCACAGCGAAATCGATGGAGCAATCGTCACGCTGCCGGGTGACGGGCCGTTCCGATGGGAGGGGCGGGTCGCTCGTGATGAGAAGTCGGTCAGGGAAGCGATGGGTTCGAAGTATTACCCGACTCATGTCGCGCCTGGCCTGAGGCAGGTGCTGGAGGTCGAGGGCAGGTACGCATTCGTCGGATTACCCTGTCAGGTCCAGGGCTTGCGCAAGGCCCAGCAGCATTTGCCCCTTCTGCGGTCGCGGGTGCCCATCGTACTGTCACTCTTCTGTAACCACGTGCCCACGTTTGCGTCTGCGAAATACCTGCTTCGCAAGGCACGCATGTCACGTCAGGATGTACTCTCCATCGCCTTCCGTGGCTACGGCTGGCCGGGTGGTGTGCGCATGACGGCGCGCGACGGTCGTGCTGTCGCCTTTCCGCACTTTGGATTGTGGAGTGCACTCCTCGGTCTTCTGTTCATTCACCGGCGATGTCTGCTGTGCGACGATCATGCCGGAATGTATGCTGACATAAGTTGTGGTGATGCGTGGCTACCCGACCATTCTGATGATGAGCTCGGACGCTCGATAGCAGTGGCAAGAACCGCTGTGGGCGAGGGCCTGCTCTCCCGCCTCGTGCCAAGGGTGCTGTACCTTGAATCAGTACAGGCGACCGCTGTGGAGCGGGTCGGTATTCGAAGGCAGCGGGGCTTGGCTGCAAGGGTGGCGCTTGCGAGAATGCTGGGGCGCCCGCTCCCGGCATACGCTCGGCCGCCTGGCGATGTCACGGTTGCCGGGATGCGCGACGCGGTTATGCTGGAGGCTGTGAGACACCTGTCCTCAATGCCTGTTGCATGGCCGCTGCTTGAGTGGATTATGCGCCTTCGTGCTCACTGTTGATGGCACGTAGCGTCTGCCGGCCACGCTGTGGCACATAGCTCCGCGTTGCGGTGTGCGGCGGCATGCATGCCGGGGATGCGGAGCTCCAGTTCGGCGCGCACTGTGGCCGCATTGTCGAGGGCATTGCGGACCGCTTCAGCTGCCTCCATGGGGTCAAGAGCAGGCTGAACGCGTTGTGCCTGTCCAAGTGCCTGCATGATTCCCCTGAACTTGTGACTGTATGAAATCCCTACGGTTGGGATACATTGCGAGAGTGCGGCGATATTGGCGTGCATGCGAAAACCTATGAAAAGGTCACACATGCCTATGATGGCCTTGATTTCCGCTGCTGTCATGTGCGATGGAAGCACTACTATTCGTTGTGGTTGGGTTGTAATCTGTCGCACGTGCTCGTGCAGGCTCTGCTCGGACATGACCGGGCCGCCGCCGGAAATATGGGGTACGAAGATGATGGGTCCCGGAGTTTCTGCCAGTACAGTGTCAACGAGCGCTGCCAGTCTCTTGATGTACGGCGTGTTGATGTCCAGCGGACTCGAATACAGGCCAAGCTTGCCGGCCAGGCGTACGACCCTCAACATGACGGGCTCGGGAAGCAGGTACTGAAGGGTACGGTATGTATCACGCAGAAACGCTGAACGGCGGGCGGGTCTCATTCCACCTGCAAGGTAGCCCAGGGTGAGACATACTCCCGTGGACGAATCTCCATCTTTGCGCGGCACCGAGTCTATGAAGCCTCTCGCCTCATGTGTCATCTGTGGCTCCAGCAGGAAGGCCGGGTCGGCAGTGTGGTGCACGCGGTTGTCAGCGATGCCCAGCTCAAGGACATTCCGCTCCGAGACTTCTTCACGGACCATAGTCAGTGCTACGCGCTTCAGGACTGACTTTGCGAGTGCGCGGTACGCCCGGCGGCGGAACGGCCCGATACTCTCTGCCCAGAAGACGACCGGCTTGCCCAGCGCCACTGCAAGGAAGACATCCAGCGAGTGCTCTACCACGGTTATCAGGCCGAAGTCCTCGCTGAACAGGTCCATGCCGATGTGGACCACGAGGTCCGCCGAATGGTATTCCCGCATTTTGCGGCCACCGACCGCACGGACCACCTTTCGTCGAAGGTCGGCTGGCAGTGGTCGGAGCATGAGTGCTCCCGCAAGACGCAGTATTGAGTGCATGGTCGTAACGACTGAGAAGTGCTTTGTCCGGAAGCACCTGTTACGTAGCACCCGCCAGCCGGTCTGCCGGGCCAGCTCTTCAGAACACTGGATGGTGGTGACGAATTCAGCTTCGGGGTAGACACTGCGAAGCAGCGAGGCGGTTGTCAGCAGTACTGCCTCGGCGCCCCTGTTCTGCTCGATGAGCGCGTGCTCGCCGTCGGCGCAACAGAGCACCACCTTTCGCACCCCTCTGTGCCGGCTGTTGTTCATGCAGTTTTCCTCTCGTTGCTCACGGGTGGCTGCACAGTCGAGTCGGGAACAGCAAATCGGAGAAAGTGCAATACACGCCTGTAACGCACAACATTGTGGCATTGTACCTGTCACGGCTTCGTGAATGCACCCCTTGATGGTCCATCAACTGGGGGTGGCAATGCCCGTGGGCTGCCCCTGCAGTGTACGGCCGCAGGCGTCGGGCGTGGCTTGTGCTTGACGCATAACCGTGTCCACACGTAGACTCGTACGACTGCGCTGTGCGCACGAGAACCACACGGGGAGACAACGAATGGCCTTCAAGTCACCGAAAGAGACCGTCTGCTTCATGGATGCCGTCGGCTGCGTCAAGGTCGGCTACGATACGGGGCGCCTGCTCACGCTCGGCTTTCTCGCAGGAGCGTTCATTGCAGTGGGTGGGCTGCTGGCGGTGGTCGTTGGTGGTGGCGTTCCTGGTATCGCGGCCGACAACCCGGGGCTGCAGAAGTTCATCTTCGGCGCCGTCTTTCCCGTAGGCCTCATCCTCGTCATCCTAGCCGGTGCGGAGCTGTTCACAGGCAACACGGCCAGCTGCATTCCTGCCGCCATGAACGGCAGCATCCGCTGGAGATCGCTCGGTCGCAACTGGGTCCTTTCCTACGTTGGCAACTTCATCGGCTCGCTCTTCGTTGCCTACTTCCTTGTCTATCTCACCCACCTGTTTGCAGCCGACCCATGGCATGCGAGCATCGTCTCAATCGCCAACTGGAAGGGAACACAGGCCTTTCTGCCACTCTTCCTGAAGGCCATCGGCTGCAACTGGCTGGTGTGCCTCGCGGTGTGGCTTGCGGCAGCGGCGGATGACATCGGTGGCAAGATACTCGGCATCTGGTTCCCCATCATGGCCTTCGTGGCCGTCGGCTTCGAGCACAGCGTGGCCAACATGTTCTTCATTCCGGCTGGCATGCTCTACGGGGCGAACGTCACCTGGGTGCAGTTCCTCCTCGGCAACCTCGTGCCGGTGACACTCGGTAACATCGTAGGCGGCGCACTGTTCGTCGGTGTCACCTACTGGTACATCTACGGCGCGCCTGAGCGCACTAGGTAGCCGTTGCGACTGCGGTTCGCGTCTCGCAGCGCCCGGTGGCTCTCCTTGGCCGGCCCACGGCCAGGAGCGGCCTGGTTTGTCATTTCTCTACCTTCGGGAACTTCGCGTTGATAGCCACGATGATGGTGGTGGCAGCCATGAGCGTGGCACCGGCCGCTGGGTCGAGGATGCTCTCGATGTTGTAGGCCACGCCAGCCGCAAGTGGTATGCGACGACATTGTAGCCTGTGGCCCAGGCCAGGTTCTGCTACATCTTTCTGTACGTCGCCTTCGACAACCTAACGAAGACTACAGTCTTGCCCTGCGACGACAGCTCGTCCAGCCGTTCGTCGTGGACCTTGATGCCATTTCCCTCGAGGTAGCCGGGGCTGACTGTCATCCGGCGCAGCAAGCCGATGTGGCTGGGTCATGGGGGGACGCTGTCCCTGTTGTTTTACGTCTGCTTCTGCCGGTTGCGGAAGTCCCTGATGAAGCGCCGCATGTACTGATCCTTGCCCAGCAGCGCGTCTGCAGCGAGGATATACGGTCTGACCTTTGCGACGTCAACGACGGGACAGTTGACGCCTAGGTAGATGGTGATGGCGAGCATCATGCCGTTGAGGCGGTCACGGTCCGGCAGACCGAACGAGACATTGCTGAGGCCGAGCGTCATGTTGACGCCGAGCTCCTTCTTCACCATCTCAAGCGCGGAGATGAGCGTGGTGGTAGCGTCCGGGTTTGCCGCTGCGGGAAGGTTGAGGCAGTCGATGACTACGTCCTCACGCTTGATGCCGAGGCTCTCCGCGTGCTCGACAATCCTGTGGGCAAGCTGTACGCGCCGCGCGGGGTCCGATGGGATGCCCTTCTCATCCATCGTGAGGCCGATAACGGCGGCGTCCCGCTCTTTGGCGAGTGCGAGCACTGACCTGAGCCTGGCCTCCTCGGCGTTGGCGGAGTTGATAAGCGGTCGACCCTTGTAGACCTTCACCGCCGCCTCGAGCGCGGCAGGGTTGCTGCTATCGATGCAGAGGGGCACGTCTGTCACCTCCATCACTGCCTTGACGGCCTCGGGCAGAAGCGCCACCTCGTCGACGCCTGTTGCGCCCACATTGACATCGAGGATATCTGCGCCTGCGGCGACCTGTTCGACTGCCTCCTGTCGCACTAGGTCGAGTCGACCTGCCTGAAGCTCAGCCTGGAGCTTCTTCTTGCCGGTTGGATTGATGCGCTCCCCGATCATGACCGTCGGGCCGGTACCACCGATGATGACCTCGCGTGTCGCGCTCGTTACCTTCGTCTGCATCTGTGTCAGCCTCCCGTCTGCTGGAACTCCTGCAGGTATGTGTTCGCTACGAACCGCGTCATGAACGTGGGGTCAGACGCGAGTTCGATGTATCCGATTGAATGTGCGAGCTTGCGTGCCTCACGGCGGCGCGCCGTCGACGCGAGCGCCAGCTTTGCCCCGGAACCTGCTGCGTTGCCGACCTGCCGGTATCTCTCAACTGGCAGCCTCGGCAGCATGCCGACTGCCATCGCACTGTTGAGATCGATGTATGTGCCGAATGCTCCTGCGACGATGATCGATGTAAGGTCCTCGGGAGCGAGTCCCGCATCAGCGAGGAGCACCTGTATGCCTGTCGCGATGGCCGCCTTGGCGAGCTGGAGCTGCCGGATGTCCGACTGTGTCAGGCCCAGCGGACGGCCATTCCTGCGCTGTCCAGCTGGTACGATGACGAATTCACGTGTCACGTTGTCGCTCACCACGAGGGGGTGCTTGCTGTTCAGTCGACCCGTCCGGTCGACGATTCCGTGTGTCGTAAGCTCGCCGAGCGCATCGAGTATGCCCGACCCGCAGATTCCCACCGGCTCGGTCCCGCCGATAACCTGGATGTGCACCACGTCGTCGCATATCTCCACGTGCTCTATCGCGCCGTCGGCAGCGCGCATGCCATCACGTATATGACCGCCCTCGAAAGCTGGGCCGGAGGCGCACGAGACGCTTGTGAGTTTTCCGTTCGCTGCAAGGCAGATTTCCGTGTTGGTGCCGATATCGATGGCGAGGACGGAGTCGTTCATCTCGTGTATGCCCGTCGCGAGCAGCATCGCCACGTGGTCGCCACCCACGAATCCTGCCACGTTCGGCAGTATGTGGACGTACGCGCCCGGCGCGATGCGGAGCCCCAGCCGCTGCGCTTTCACATCGAAAGAGTCGCTCAACGCCGGCACATACGGCGCCCTGGCGAGGTGCGTGACCGGTAGCTTGAGGAGCAGATGGTGCATCGCCGTATTGCCACCGATGACAGCCTCGACGATATTTGAAACGTTGGCGCCGGCCTCGCCAGCCAGGTCACGCGCCATATCGTTGAGCGCCGCGATGACCGCGGTGGACAGGTCGTCTCCAGCTGAATCCGATTGGAGGACGCGACTCATCCGTGTGACGACATCCTCTCCGAAGCGTATCTGCGGGTTCATGATGCCGGTCGCGGCGAGTGTCCGGCCGTTGGCCATATCGAGCAGGTAACCGGCGATCTTGGTGGTGCCAAGGTCAACCGCGAGGCCGAGCACCGGCGTCCCCGGCGCCGCGATTCCGACTGCCTCACCACCCCGCACTGCCACCTGCACGGCATAGCTGTTCTCACGAACCGCTTCCGGCAGCAACCGGGCGACCTCGAGGTCGATGCACCCGCACGGGATGGACTCACGCACCTTTGCAAGTACACGGTCGGCGTCGCCCGTAACGTCTGTCATGGAGGGGGCATCGACCGTGACCATGACCGTGGTCACCGGCGGGTCGGTCGACGGTATCTCTGCCAGTCCCTCAACTTGCGTCCGCTGTGCCGCAGTGAGCGATTCCGGCGGTACGTGAATAACGCAATCGGTTGATGGGACTGCCTGGCAGGCAAGGCGAAGGCCGGACGAGAGGTCATCCGGGGGCAGAAGCGATTTCTCAACGGATGTAGGTGGGGAAACCTCACCTTTTGCAATGACCACCCGGCAACGCCCGCAGGTCCCTGTGCCACCGCACACCGCGGAGAGTTCCACGCCGAGATGTCGGGCGCATTCAAGCAGCGACAACCCCCGGGTGCATGGACCCCGTCGGCCGACGGGCTCGAAATCCACGAAAACGGTATCACCCGATGACCCGCGTTGCGTGGCCTCGGCGTGTTTCGAAACAGTCACCATTGCGCATTATACCGTATGCGCCTGGTTGCAGGGGCACTGCTATTGCCCGTGCGCCACGGCCGAGCCGATGATGAGGCGCTGGACTTCTGAGACGACCTCGTATATTTGCGTGACCTTTGCGTCCCGGTAGAGGCGCTCTATGTCAAGCTCCCTGCTGTAGCCGTAGGAGCCGTGTATCTGCATCGCCATGTCTACGACGTCGTTCGCCACCTGCGAGGTGAACAGCTTTGCTATGGAGGCGTCCTTTCCCGTGAGCTTGCCCAGGTCCTTGAGGTCGGCTGTCCTGTAGGTAAGCCAGCGCGCCGCCTCGGTTCGTGCGGCCATCTCGCCCAGCAGAGACTGTATGGTCGGCAGGTCTATCATCGGCTTGTCCTTGACGTTGCGGTTCCGCGCGTACTCGATGGACATCCTCAGTGCACCCTTTGCCAGTCCGACCGCCTCCGCCGCGATGCCAAGCTGTCCCACGGCGATGGCGGTAAGCAGTACCTTGTAGCCCTGGCCGGGGGCGCCGAGCAGATGCGACCCGGGAACGCGCACGTGGTCGAGCCTGAGCGGGCATACGTCCTCCCCGCGCACACCCATCATGTCCAGTTCCTTCTCGATGATGAAGCCTTCGCTCTTCGTCTCAACGAGGAAGGCGCTCACCTTTTCGCTCTCGTCTTTCGCGAAGATGACGGCGATCGATGCAGAAGGCGCGAGGGATGCGAACGTCTTCTCGCCTGTGATGACATAAGAGTCTCCGTCGCGGTAGGCAGACGAGGTGATTGCACGGGGATCCGTGCCCGTCTGCCCTTCGGTGAACGCGAACGTGCCGAGTGACTCTCCGGCCACGAGTTGCGGCAGGTAACGTTTCTTCAGCTCCTCGCTGCCGAAGCGGATGAGCGACTCCTGCGTTAATGCATTGATGGCGATGATTGCGCCGACGGTGAGCGAGTAAGAGCAGATTTCCTCGACAGCCAAGGCGTACGCCTTGTATCCCATCGCAGTGCCGCCGTACTCCTCCGGCATGTGCAGGCCGAAGAGCCCAAGCCTGCCCATCTCCGGGACGAGGTCCGAAGGGAACCGGTTCTCCGCGTCTATCTGTCGCGCCCTTGGCGCGACGTTGTCCCGGGCGAATTTCTCCGCGGTTGCAATCACGTCGAGTTCGGCATCGTTGAAACTGAAGTCCATCTGTATCTCCTTTGATTCCCTGTTATTCCTGTTTCAGCACAGCCCGGTACGCGCTCATTTCGTCACGCGATATCTGACCTTCGCGCTGATAGTACGCCCGGGCGTCTTCGAGGATGCGCTCCAGCGCGTCCTCCTGCGCGTCGCTGAGCCCGTCCGGCCTGTGCGTGGCGATTATCTCATCCATGCGCTCCCGTGCATAGTCGATGCAGCTCTTCCTGCCGCCCACGATCCACTCCGGATACGTGAGCTTGTCAGATGCGGCGGGTATGTATTGCTCCTGCCTCCACCACTTGCGGGTATGCGCCCTGCTGAGGAAATGGCCCGGGATGGGACCGACCTGGTTGATAAGGTCGATGGCAAGCGTTTCCTCAGTGATGTCTATGCCCTCGAGATAGCGCCCTACCATTCCCGCGATGTCGTCGTCGAGCACCGCCTGCAGCGGGTGATGGCTCAACTCGCCGTAGACGCCGCCGTGCAGCGGCCGGGAGCTGCCACCCGACAGTCCGGTGAAGATGGCGCGGAACGATTTCTCGTAGGCCGACTGGTAGTCCGGGCGCTTGGATCCGGGATAGCCGTCTGCGTTGTACGTCGGGATGCCGTAGCGCCGGAATACCTGGTTGAACGCAGAGATGTGCAGGCAGACGGCGACGTTGCCGAAGGCGGGCGCACCGGTGCTCATGTTCATCGGCATGGCGAAATCGAGCACCATGACGCGTGTGCCCGGACGGATGACCTGCACCAGTACGACGCCCGCGATGACCTCCACGAGGTTGCTCACGAGGCTGCCCGCGAGCGTAGCCGGAGCGGAGGCGCCCATGACGGGAGCGCCGACGATGCGGACGGCCATGCCCGCATCGGCCAGATTGAAGGCCGACTCCAGCGCGTCCTCGAAGTATGTGAGCGGAGGCGCTGCGGTGCACGTGCCGATTATTTCCATGTCGAGCGCCTGCGCTATCTGGATGGCGAACCTCTCCGAGCCGTGAGAATGGCCGACCACGACGCACTTCGACGAGTTGCGCACGCGTGCGGCGAGGCTCTCCAGCATGCCCATGCACGGCGGCACCCCCTGGAAGCCGAAATACGGCGTGTAGGTTGTGAAGAAGTGCAGGTTCGGCAGGTAGTCGAGCACCCTCACTGCATCCTGGTATTCCTTCTTTGTCGCCGGACGCGGCTCCCAGGTATCGAGGTCGACCGTCATCTGTCCGGGCGCCGGTGCGAAGTACAGCGTGTTGCCTCCCATCATCAGATTGTTTGCCGGGTTTCTCGCGCGCAGCGGGAAGCTGCTGGGGGCCCGCCGGATACACTCCTCGACGAGCGCCGGCGGCATACGCACGCGGCGCGCTTCGTGGTCGACGGGACAGCCGGCCGATTCGAGCACTTTGAGCGACCTCTCGTGCTCCATGCGCACGCCAGTCGTCCAGAGGACCTGAAGCATGCCGCGGTGGAGCGACTCGATATCTTCCTCGCTGAGGATGTCCAGCGGCGGAAATGTTCGTACGAATCCTTTCATGGCCATTGTGGTGTCCTCCGGCTGTTGATTTGTTGGGTGGACAGCGCGCTATTCGTACGGGTAGTTGGACGACTTCATGCTGTCGCGGTATACCGCCATTTCATTGCTGGAGATGAGCCCTTCTTTGCGGTAGCGCTCGCGCGCTTCCTCGAGTATCCGCTCTATCTCCTCCTCCTGACTGTCTGTGAGCGGCGGAGGTGAATGGCTGGCCAGTATGTCTTCCACACGCTCCCGCGCCAGTTCAATACAGCTCTTCCTGCCGCGCTGCACCCACTCGGGATACGTGAGCTTGTCGGCGGACGCGGGTACGAACTGCTCATGCCGCCACCACTCGCGCGTGTGCTTTCTGTTGAGGAAGTGGCCCGGGATAGGGCCGACCTGCTCGATAAGGTCAGCTGCCAGCGTCTCGCTGGTCACATCTATGCCCTGCAGGAACCGCCCCACCATGCCGCAGATATCGTCGTCGAGCACTGCCTGCACCGGGTGGTGGGTCAGTTCCGCGGCGACACCGCCGTGGAGCAGTATGAAGTTTGCTCCGGAGAGTGCGAATATAGTCGTGCTTATGGCGCGCTCGTAGCCGGACTGGAAGTCGATGCGCTTGGATGCTGGCACCGCTGCTCCATTGCACACGGGCACGCCGTAGCGTCGCCATATCTGGTTGAATGCCGCCGCGTGCAACGCGATGGCGATGTTCCCAAAGTCGGGCGCACCGGTGGCCATATTCTGCGGAAACGTGAAGTCGTTGAGGAAGATGCGTGTGCCTGGCCTGTAGACCTGGAGCAGTACGATGGGCGCGATGAGATTGGCGCATGCCGATACGAGCGCCCCCGCGATCGTCGCGGGCGCCGTGCCGCCGTAGACCGCGCCCTCCGAGATGCGGACGGGGAACCCGGCGTCAGCGCCGTGAAGGGCGGCTCCTATGGCGTCGCTGTAGTATGTCAGTGGAGGCGACAGGAGACACGGGACGCACAGCTCTGCATCGACCGCCTGCGCCATGCGGATGCAGTACTCCTCGCTGCCTTTTGAGTAGCCCTCGGTGAGGAACTTGCCCGAGTTGCGTATCTTCCCCGCCATCGATTCGAGCAAAGCCATGCTCGGCGGCACGTCCTTGAACGCGAAGTACGGCGTGTAGCTCCACAGTCCGTGTACCGAGTCCAGCGCGTCAAGCACCTTGACGCCGTCGTAGAATTCCTTGCGCGTCGGCTGCCGCGGTTCCCAGGTATCGAGATCGATCGTGTGGTGACCGGGGAATGGTAGCATGTAGAGGTGATTGCCGCCGATCATGAGGCTGCGCCGTGGGTCGCGTGTCTTGACGTGGAATGTGCTCGGGCACTTCCTGAGCGCGTCCTCGACGAGGCCGGGAGGGTAACGGACGCGCCAGTCGTCGTAATCAACCTTGCAGCCGGCTCGCTCCAGTATCTCCAGCGCGCCGCGGTGTTCGATACGGGCGCCTGTCGTCCACAACACACGAAGAGTGCTGCGGTGTATCTCCTCGAGTTGCTCCTCCGCCAGTATCTGCAGCGGACGGAAATTGCGCGCATACCCTGTCAGTGCCACGTATCCTCCCCTGGTAGACCCGGATGCAGGCCGGGCCCCGGCTATTCGAACGGGTAATTGGGCGACTTCATGCTGTTGCGGTACTGTCGCATCTCGTGCTCGCTGATGAGGCCGACTCTGCGATAGTGGGCACGTGCTTCCTCGAGGACGCGCTCGACCTCTTCCTCCTGCGAGGCGGTGAGAGGCTGCGGCTTGTGAGACGCGAGTATCTGCTCCATCCGGTCGCGTGCGTGATCGAGGCAGGTCTTCTTGCCGGACGTAAGCCACTCGGGATAGGTGGTGCGGTCGGCCGACTGTGGCAGGAACTGCTCCTTCTTCCACCACTGGCGTGTGTGCTGTGCGGTGAGGAAGTGTCCTGGTACAGGACCGACCTTCTCGATAAGGTCGAGCGCCAGCGAGTCGGTGTTGACGGTGACACCATCCATGAATCTTTGCACCATGCCGGCCATGTCGTCGTCAAGCACTGCCTGGAGCGGGTGGTGTGTCAGCTCACCGTATACGCTGCCGTGGAACAGGAGCGTGTTGCCGCCGGAGATGCCGGCGGTGAACACGCGCATCGCCTTCTCAACGGCGCACTGATAGTCCGGTATCTTCGAGTTCGGATATGCGGTTGTAAAGTCCATCGGCACACCGTAGTGCTGGAACATCTGTGCACTTGCGGCGTTGTGTACCGCGATCTCGATGGCGCCGAATGCAGGGGCACCGGTGGACATGTTCATGGGAGCGGTGAAGTCCTTGACGAGCACGCGTGTGCCCGGTCGGACGAGCTGAGCGAGACACAACCCGGCAATGACCTCGGCGTTGCCGGTGACGATGGCACCGGCGATGGAGGCTGGAGCGGTGCCGCCCATTACCTGCCCACCGACGACGCGCAGGCAGAAGCCGGCTTCTACGGTGCGGAAGAGCGATTCAACCGCGTCGCGGAACAGCGCGAGTGGTGGAGCCCAGGCGCACGTGCCGAGTATCTCGATGCCGACTGCCCTGGCCATCTCGATAGCGAACATCTCCGAATCGTTGGAAAACCCGATACACTGGAACTTGGTCGAATTCCTGATGCGCGCTGCGAGGCTCTCCAGCATCGCCATGCAGTCAGGCACTCCCTGGAAACCGAAGTAGGGGGTGTACGGAGAGAAGAAGTGCACCGTCGGAAGTGCGTCGAGCAACCTGACCGCGTCGTAGTTCTCCTTCCGGGTAGCCTCACGCGGCTCCCATGTTTCGGGATCGACTGTCTTGTGGCCCGGCGCGACCGCGAGACAGAGGTTGTTGCCGCCGAACATGAGAGTGCGGGATGGGTCGCGTGCTGGTGCTGCGAAGCTGCTAGGTGCGCGCCTGAGGCAGTCCTCCACGAGTGCGGGAGGGATCCGTACACGCCAGTCGTCATAATCGACCCTGCAGCCATTCTGCTCGAATATCTTGAGAGCGCGTTCATGCTCTATGTGGACGCCGGTGCTCCAGAGGATCTGGAGCGTACCACGGTGAATCTCCTCGACCTGCTCCTCAGTGAGAAGCCTGAGGGGTGGGAAACGCCTGCTGAACCCTCTTGCGAACTCCATGTTATCTCCCTACCAGCCGGCGTGCCAGCTTCGCCGCTCCGGGCGCCGTTGGATCGTAGCCGTCCGCTCCGATGGTGTCCGCGAACTGCTGTGTGATGGCGCCGCCGCCTACCATTATCTTCACCGAGTCGCGTAGCCCTTCGGCCTGAAGCTGCTCGATGACTTTGCGTTGCTCGGGCGCGGTCATCGTCATCAGCGCGGACATGGCGAGAATGTCCGGTTTATGCGTACGGACGGCCTCGACGAATTGCTCGGCGGTGACGTTGATGCCTGCATCATGGACGGTGAAGCCCTCGGCCTGGAGCAGAGTGGCGACCATCGTCTTGCCAATGGTGTGAATGTCGCCGTAGACTGTGCCGATAACGACTGTGCCCATGCTCTCACGCTGGGCACCGGTGCGTTTAATCTCGGCTTCGATAACGGGTGTCGCTGCTGTCATTGCGTCGGCCGCGCCGACCAGGTCGGGCAGGAACAGCTCCCCGCTGGAGAACCCATCTCCTACCTCACGTATCGCCTCGGTCATTGCCGCGAGAGCGTCCGTAGGTGATATGCCTGCCTCGATGGCTTTCTTCGCCCACATCTCGGACGCGTCCGGGTCGTAATCGAGAATGGCCCGCTTCAGGTTCCCGAGGATATCACTGCTCATGATGAACTGCCCTCCTTAGCTTTGAAGAGGTGTGCCTGGATAACAGTGTTAGTGAACACTATTGCCTCTAGTTGAAGAGTGCAGGGACGGCAACGTGGCCATTTTAGGTGGTGAGCTGGGTATAATCAACCGGTGCGCGAACAGCATGGCAGTGGCTGACGTTGAGTGCGGCCATGATGTACAATTGGACGTCGCCTTCTGCAGGAGGGCGCATGGAAGGAGTACTGGCTTATGGCACGAAGCAAGGTAGCGGACAGTCCACGGGTCCTTAATGAAGTCGAGTCCAAAGCGATGCTGAAGGCTGCGGGTATTCCTGTCGTTGAGACCAGGTTTGCCAGGACAAAGGCTGAAGCAGTTGCCGTCAGCAGGCAGATAGGGTTTCCTGTTGTGCTCAAGATAATGTCGCCCGACGTTGTTCATAAGAGTGACTCGGGAGGCGTAAAGCTGGGTGTCGAGACTGCTGCCGGTGTTGAAAGGGCCATCTCGGAGATGCGTGCCTCGGTGAAGGCGAAGCAGCCCGACGCGAAGATAGAGGGTGTCTCGGTTCAGGCAATGGCGCGCAAGGGCGTCGAGGTTATTATCGGCATGAGCAAGGACCCCCAGTTCGGGCCCGTTATCATGTTCGGCCTCGGTGGCGTGCTGGTGGAGCTGTTGAAGGACGTCTCATTCCGCATCGTGCCTGTCCGGAAGGTCGATGCGGCTGAGATGATCCGTGAGATAAAGGGCTTTCCGATGCTGCAGGGATTCCGCGGCGCTGAGCCAGCTGACCTGGATGCCCTTGAGGACCTGATAGTGAAAGTATCGGATTTCGTGGAGAAGAACCCGCAGGTCAAGGAACTTGACCTCAATCCCGTATTCGCCTACAGCGACGGCGCGGTCGCTGTGGACGCGCGGGTCGTCGTTGAAGGGTAGATAGCTTCCGTCAGGCGTTCCGTATACGGCCCGCCGGTTAAGAGGCGGGCCGTTTCCTGTGTACTGAATTGAATCAGAATCCCCGCTGTCGCGAAGGCGTGGTCGCTGTCCGCAGTGCCTATTCGTACTGCTGTGCACGCTCCATCAGCTGCCGCGCCCGGTTGAGAATGGAGAGCACCTCGAACGGCTGCTCGATGAACGGATAGGTGGGCACGCCACGCGGCTCAAGGTAGGCCTTTGCCTCTTCCATGCGGTCCTTGACGCCGGAAAAGGTGACATAAAGCGGCTTGTCTGGGTACTTGTGTGCCGTATCGACGAGGAACTCGAGGTCCGGGCGGCCGAGCTCATCCACCACCACGAGGACGACGACAACTGCGTCGATGTTCGGGTCGTCCATGACCACCTCCAGTGCGAGCCGATGGCTCTTCTCGATGCCGTGGACGAGCGCGGGTCCCCAGATATCGACCGGATTGCGCATGCGCAGCCAGTCGGGTCCGATATCCTGCAGCCGCTGCCGGTTCTCTTCGAGCAGGTCGGGGACAGCAAGGTCCCAGCGCTGGCGACAGAGGTCGGTGAGTACGACGAGCATCGCGCCCGAAGGCGCCATGAAACTGATGCGGTTGCCACGTGGCAGCGGCATCGGTGAGATGGCCTTGGCCACGTGGAACAGCTGCGAGTAGTCCGTGAGCTGGGTCACGCACGCCTGGTGCAGCGCTGCCTCGACGATGCGCGCGTCCGACGCCAGCGCCGCGGTGTGTGCAATGGCTGCCACGGAGCCCTCGGTGCTCGTGCCGCCCTTGAGGACGAACACGGGTTTCTTTGCCGCCGCCCTGCGCGCGACTTTGAGGAACTCGCGCGGCTGCTTCAGGCTCTCGAGATAGAGAAAGATGGCACGGGTCTCGGGGTCGTTCGCGAGGTACTCGAGCGCCTCGTTCTCACTGATGTCTACCTTGTTGCCGAGGCCGAGGACACGCGCGACGCCGAAGTACTCCCCGCTCGTCATGTACCTCTGTGTGTGTGTGGCGAAGTTGCCCGTCTGCGCAATGTAGGAGATATTACCGGGGCGTATCCAGCCAAGCGGGAAGAAGCTCGAGGTGAACTTGTGGGGTGTGGAGATGTTGCCGGAGGTGTTCGGGCCGATGGCGCGGACGCCCAGCTCCTTGATTGTCTGCTCGAGCTCGTGTTGAAGCTCTGCGCCGTGCTCATCGACCTCCGAGTAGCCGCCCGCTGCGAGCACGAAGGTGTTGATACCCCTGGCCGCGCAGCGCCGGACGGCCTCCGTCGTTGCAGCTGCCGGTACGATGATGATACCAAGGTCGATGTTCTCTGGCAGCGAGTCTATGTCGGTCGTCACAGGCAGCCCCAGAATCTCGCCGCCCTTCGGATTCACGAGATGAATGCGGCCCTCATAGCCATTGGCCTGCATGTTGCGTATGACCTCGTGCCCGGGTTTGCCGGGACTCGACGATGCACCGATGATGGCGACGCTATCGGGTTCGAACAGGTTGGTCCACGTGTCCTTCACGCCGTAGCCTCCTCTCTACGTGTACTGCGGTTCTGCCAATCGTATCAGAGTCCGCCGTATGACGCGACGCGCCCCGTGGTATGAAGCTGTCGCTCTGGCGAGGTGGGTCTTGAGCGTGTACGGTATGTCCGGCACGGCGATTATCCTTGCCGGAACGTGCCTGGGTGACGCATTCTGCAGCAGGTTCCTGCGTATCGTCTCCCTCAACTCGTCGGTTAGCTGGCAGCCCGGAAGATGTTCGCCCTGTCTTTGACCTCGTCCGACGGCTCCCAGAGTACCTTTGCCATGACGTTGTCTCCTTTCGCCAGTTCGGGCTATTGTAGCCGACAGAACTGAGCAGCGGAGTGCCTGTAGTGGACGCCCGGATGCCCGGACCGGTATCAGGACAATATACCTATGCGTGTAGCGAAGCAGCTTCAGCCAGGCGCATGACAGTCTATCCTCCTGTCTCTATCGCTGCTGGTCCGGCTTGAACAGTCATGTACCCATGCGCCATGGGCCGCCTGAGCAGCAGCACAGGGACGGGTACAACCCCTTCCATGATGGCTGCGGGTGTGACACCATAACGCCACGCGACGTCTGCCGTCACGAGTATGGCTGAGCCGTCTTCTGCCGCGTTGTGAGCAGATGAGAAATTGAGGGAGGAGTGACTCAAATGACGAAACTCGGATTCATCGGTCTCGGAATCATGGGCAGGCCCATGGCCGGCCATCTCCTTGCTGCGGGACATACTGTGCACGTGTATGACATCAATGCTGAGTCGGTGAAGGCGCTGGTGGACAAGGGCGCCGTCGGTTGCTCCAGTTGCAAGGAGGTTGCATTGCTCTCGGAGATCGTCTTCACCATGGTGCCCGACACGCCTGACGTGGAAAAGGTGCTGTTCGGCGATGGTGGCGTCGCCGAGGGTGCGAGACCTGGTTCGGTGGTGGTAGACATGAGCTCCATCTCTCCGATTGCCACGAAAAACTTCGCCAGGAAGCTGGCTGATATCGGCGTCGACATGCTCGATGCGCCCGTGTCCGGCGGACAGGTGGGTGCCGAGAAGGCGATACTTTCCATCATGGTTGGCGGCAAGCAGGAGGTATTCGACCGGGTCAAGCCGTTTTTCGAGATCATGGGCAAGAGCATGGTGCTCATAGGGGATAATGGTGCAGGCCAGACATGCAAGGTCGCCAACCAGATCGCGGTGGCAGTGACGATCGCCGCAACTGCCGAGGCACTGACGTTTGCGTCAAAGGCCGGTGCTGACCCGGCGAAAGTGCGTGAGGCCCTGATGGGTGGCCTCGCCGGCAGCCGCATAATGGAACTTCTCGGCGAGCGCATGATAAAGCGGAACTTTGAGCCTGGCGGACCGCTGCGTATAAACCAGAAGGATCTGAACCTGGCGCTGCAGATGGCCCGCAGCCTGCACATGGGCCTTCCGTTCACTGCGATTGCGCAGGAGATGTACAGTGCGGCAGCGGCGCGCGCCGGCATGGAGGCGGACCACTCGTCGATGGTCCTTGCACTCGAACAGCTGGCGGACCACCCTGTGGCCTAGGATTCCGGACAGCTGTGCTGTCCCTGCCGAGGCGGGCATCTTGCCCGTCCTCTGCGTGGTGTGTTGGCTCATGCCCTTCCGAGGGCTGCTCTGACATGTGGGCTGGCTGTGGTTGCTGCATGGAAAGGAGCCACGCGGGTGGCAGTGTGCGCCACTTGTTCCATCGTTCTCTCTCTGACTTGCGACCAGTTGGGGTGGAGTGGTTGCTTTCTGCCCCGCATGCCATCTGGAAAGGCGTATCATCATAGCTCTCGTTGGCCGTCGCTCTGCTCAGCGCCGACCCTGTCTTGAGCACCAGTTGGGACAGAGGGAGTGTGGTTCACCCCTCATTGGCGGCACGGGGGTTCTCTGCCTGTGTTGAAGGTGAGACGTAGGCCGGTACGCTCGGTATGGTAACGTTCGATGACAAGTTGCTGACAAGTGCGCGTGTCATTGCACTCGACTTCTCCAATGAGCTCCTGACAGCCGGGACGCTGGTTATTCAGCTGGCAACCCTGGACGGAGGGACGCTGTAGACCAGGTTGGCACGGTGGAGAATTACATTCCGATCAGGTTCCGGCGTGGGGCCCGCAACTACGCTGACGCGGCGATAACTGCGATGGACCCGGCTGTCATAGGCGACCCTGGGTGGCATTCGGCGAGCCTGGAGACTATCTTCGTCTCTGGCACGACAGCGACCTCTGCCGGAGACACGGTGGACAAGTCGGGACGGGCGAGCGACGTGATGAAGAACGTGGTCTACTACGGCACGAAAAATCTGGGCGATGAGGCAGTCTGGAGCAGCAGCGACGGCGCCGTAACGACGGTAAGCGGTTCCGACCTTACCGCTGGTCTGGGGGCTCGGTGGCTATTACGGCCAAGGCGTCCGGATTGTCGGACACGCCTACTCTCATGGTGACTGAAGCACCATCGCTGCTTCCAATGCTGTCGATCGAAGTTGACACCGATTCCCCGGCTTACCGTATAGGCGATACTGTGACTGTGACTGTCACCGTCAGCGACGGTTCCGCTGGTGGGATTGCAGGCGCGACGGTGTCCGTGCAGATGGTAACCGGAAGGGGCGCCATGAGGTACTCTG
>CAZODZ010000007.1:0-41916 GCA_964578745.1 uncultured Dehalococcoidales bacterium
GGATACCTCACCCCACACCAGTTTCTAGAGAACTACCATCACAATCGAAAGGGGGTGATGTGTCACTAATCCTATGAACGAGTACAAGTTCTAGCCCCCACTTCATCCCGATGATACAATAGGCCAGTTTCCCCAACTCGAGAAAGACGGTGCCACATGTCGGTCGCTGACACGCAGGAACTCAGGGTCCAGACAATCTCCGAGGGCAAGCTCTCGTGGATCTATATCGAACGTCCTACCGAGGCTGAAGGCCAGTATCTCGCTGAGAAATTCGGTTTTCATCCACTGGAAATCGACGATGTCCTGAGCCGCGCCCAGCGTCCAAAGATAGACGAAGACGACGACTATCTCTTCATCGTCATGCAGTTCCCCGTGTTCGACAAGACCACCCACATCACACGTCCGAGCGAGGTGGACATCTTCATAGGCGAGGATTTTGTCGTTACCGTCCACTGCGGTGGCGACCTGAAACCGCTGTCAAAGTTCTTCCACGAGTGCCAAGAGAGAGAAGACAGCCGACAGGCCTACCTTGGAAGGAGTTCAGGCTACCTCCTCTATCACATTATCGACAGGCTTGTTAACTACTGTTTTCCCATACTGAACCGCATAATTGACAACATAGATGACATTGAAGACGTCATCTTTACCGAGGCAGTACCGGAGACGGTCAAGAATATCTCTCTCCTCCGCCGAGACCTCATCTCATTCCGCAGGGTTATACGGCCCCAGATAGCCGTCATCGAGACACTGGAGAACGAAGACTACCCCTTCTTCAAGGAGGAGCAGGAGATCTACTTCGGCGACATTGCCGACCATGTCAGGAAGATATGGGACGGGCTTGAGGATTGCAAGGAGGTGGTCGACGGACTAGCGGAGACCAGCAACTGGCTCACCTCTCATCGTATCCAAGAAATCATGCGCGTGCTTACTATTATCACAGTGGTCCTCGCACCGCTCACGCTGGTCTCCGGCATCTATGGCATGAACGTTCCGCTGCCGGGCGGCGTTGACCGCGGACCGTTCCTGCCGCTCGGCTTGATTCTGGCTGGCATGACAGCTATTGCAGGCGCCATGCTTGGCTACTTGCGCCATCGCAAGTGGCTCTGACAATAGTATGAACATCTGCTGGAGGCCGCGTGCTCTTCACCATTGATGTAGGTAACACCAGTATCAACATGGGTCTGTTCGAGGGCGAACGGCTCACCAACTCCTGGCGGCTCATGTCAGGAAGTGACCGTTCGGCCGACGAGTATGGCTCACTACTTTTCAGCCTACTGCAGCACAACGGGATACCCATTTCGTCAGTACGCGGTGCCGTCCTCTGTACAGTTGTGCCACCGCTCGTCCCAGTTTTTCAGGAAGTGTGCATCAAGTATCTCGGCACCAAGCCACTTGTCATTGAGCCGGGAATCAGGACCGGACTGCGCCTCGCAGTTGAGAGCCCCAAAGAGCTCGGACCGGATCGCGTGGCCAACGTCGTTGCAGGCACCAAGCTGTACGGGAAACCGCTCATCGTCATCGACTTCGGCACCGCAACTACGTTCGACGTGGTCTCATCCAGCGGCGATTTCCTCGGGGGTGCGATCGCCCCCGGTATCACCATCGCCAGTGAGGCGCTCTTCACTCATACAGCCATGCTGCCCCGCATCGAACTGGTCTGCCCGCGGCATGCTATCGGCCACGGCACAGTTGCTGCCATGCAGTCGGGCATCATGTACGGCTACATCGGGCTGATCGAACGGATACTCAAGGAGATAGTGGACGAGCTTGGCGACCAGCCACACGTCGTCGCGACCGGCGGGTACGCAAACATGTTCACACGCGTGGTCCCAGCGATACAGGTATCCAATCCCGACCTTTCGCTCATAGGTTTGCGGCTACTGTACGAGATGAATAAGATAGACGGTAAGGACGGTAGGACATGAGAGCGAAGAGAACAGCCCTGCTGTGTGTTACCGGTAGTATCTCGGCTTACAAAGCCGCTGAGATCGCGCGTGAGCTTGTGCGTGCACGCGTCACGGTTCGCGTGGCGATGACACCGGCCGCACGTGAGTTCGTAACGCCGCTCACATTCGAAGCGTTGACCGGCAACCGTGTGGCAACCGACGTGTTTGACAACGGGGCTGCCGGCGCCATCCCACATGTCACGCTCGCGAAGGAGTGCGACGTTGTGCTCGTTGCACCAGCCTCTGCAGACGCGCTCGCACGCCTCGCCTGCGGCCGGGCCGATGACATCGTCTGCTGCACTGCACTTGCCTCCGATCGCCCACTCATTCTCGCACCGGCGATGCACTCCGCCATGTGGTCACACGCGGCAACGCAAGCGAACGTGGCCCTTCTGCGCTCGCGCGGCGCTCTCATCGTCGGACCTAGCTCAGGCGACCTTGCATCTGGAGACACCGGTGCTGGCCGTCTCGCGGACATCTCGCTGATTGTGGGCCATACCCTTAGAATACTGGGCAGGCAGGGAGACCTCGCTGGTCGCCACATCGTCGTCACCGCAGGAGGCACGCAGGAGCCGATAGACCCAGTGCGTTGCGTGACAAACCGCTCATCTGGAAAGATGGGCTATGCGCTGGCCGAGGCGGCGCGTGACCGCGGGGCCGACGTGACCCTCATCACCACGCCGACAGCACTGCGTGCGCCTGCGGCTATGGAAGTAGTCAACGTTATGACGGCCCTCGAGATGGCCGACGCCACGAGAGAGGCAGTGAAGAGCGCAGACGCACTCATTATGGCTGCCGCCGTGGCTGATTTTCGCCCCTCGGTAGCAGCCAAGGACAAGATAAGAAAGAGGAACGGAGCGCTCAGTCTAACGCTTGAACCCACCGTGGATATACTTGGAACAGTCAAGGGGGAATTCGTGAGGGTGGGTTTCGCAGCGGAGAGCAGCCATTTGAGAAAGAATGCGGAAGCCAAGCTCCGCGAGAAGGACCTCGACTTCATCGTCGCGAACGACATCAGCGCAAGCGACAGTGGTTTCGGCTCCGACAACAACCGGGTCACGATTCTCGACCGGACGGGGCAAGCGGAAGAATTACCGCTGATGCCAAAGCGCGAGGTAGCCGAGCGCATCCTTGACCGTGTGGTTGCGCTGCTGACATGAGCAGACGACGCCAGCGGTAGCCATCCCTCTGACGATCTGAGTGCCTCCTGACGCCAGTCTGCATGAAAGCGAGGTCTTGTACTTGACAAACCAGGAACTTGCCAGAGCGTATGAACCGGGCAGAATAGAGAAGAAGTGGTATGGCTTCTGGCTATCCCGCGGCTATTTCACGCCCGAGATCGACCCCCAACGCGAGCCCTTCGTCATTACCATGCCACCACCCAACGTGACCGGTGAACTACACCTAGGACACGCTCTCACAATGACGATAGAGGATGTGTTAATACGCTGGCACAGGATGCTAGGGGATCCCAGCCTGTGGGTGCCCGGTACCGACCACTCCGGCATTGCAGTCCAGGTACTCGTCGAGAAGGACCTTGCCCGCGAAGGAAAGACCCGCGAAGGAGTGGGACGTGAGGAGTTCCTGCAGCGCGCGTGGCAGCGTGCCCTTGCCAGCCGCTCGACCATCCGTGAGCAACTGCAGATGCTTGGCGCCTCCTGCGACTGGAGACGTGACGCCTTCACACTCGATGAAGGCCCAAGCCGAGCAGTCCGCACCGCATTCGTCCGGCTTTATAACAAGGGCCTCATATACCGTGGCGAGCGCATGGTCAACTGGTGCCCAAGGTGCCAGACCGCATTATCCGACCTTGAAGTCGAGCACAAGGAAGTCCAGGGGGCACTGTACTATTTTAGATATCCCACCGTGGATGGCTCGTGCCATATCACGATCGCAACGACCAGACCAGAGACCTGCTACGGCGACACCGCAGTAGCCGTGAATCCTGCCGACGAACGCTACGCGTCGCTCATCGGCACAACCGTGATCCTGCCCGTAACAGGACGCGAAATACCTGTCATTGCCGACGAGGCGGTCGATCCCTCATTTGGAACAGGCGCGCTCAAGATAACGCCATGCCACGACCCCACTGACCTTGAGATTGCCGAGAGACACGGCCTGCCGCACGTGGACGTGCTGACTGAGACTGGCACGATGAACGAGTACGCCATCGGCTGCGCGGGCATGACACGGGAAGCGTGCCGTGACTGGGTAGCCGACAAGTTCAGACAGGAAGGTCTCCTGGAGAAGACCGAGCCTTATATCCACACTGTTGGTCATTGCGCGCGGTGCGGTGTCCCAGTCGAGCCGCGCATCAGTCGACAGTGGTTCGTTCAGATGCAACCGCTCGCCGCCCCTGCGATAGAGGCAGTCAGAAGCGGCGAGATACAGATCGTTCCAGACAACTTCACGCGGGTCTACTTCTCGTGGATGGAGAACATCAAGGACTGGTGTATCAGTCGCCAGCTCTGGTGGGGCCACCGTATCCCTGTCTGGTACTGCCTCAACTGTGGCGAGGTGTTCGCGCGTGTAGACGACCCCGACCACTGTCCTGCCTGCAACAGCATGAATATCGAGCAGGATCCTGACGTGCTCGACACATGGTTCAGTTCCGCCCTCTGGCCTCATTCTACGCTCGGCTGGCCAGACGATACGGAGGATATGCGCTACTTCTATCCGACAACGGTAATGCAGACAGGTTACGACATTCTGTTTTTCTGGGTGGCCCGGATGATAATGATGGGGATCGAAGACACGGGCAAGGTGCCGTTCCGCGTGGTCTACCTGAACGGCCTTATCCGCGACGAGCGCGGGCAGAAGATGAGCAAGATGCGCGGCAATGTCATCCGGCCGGACGATGCCATCGCGAAGTACGGCGTCGACGCACTCCGATTCGCGCTCACCACCGGCAACTCGCCAGGGAATGACTTGTCTCTTGGCGCTGGGAAGCTCGAGTCGTCGCGCAACTTCGTCAACAAGCTCTGGAACGCCGCCAGATTCGTCCTTAATGCATCACAGAGCGCGCCCGTCACAGAGTCCACATCACCCCGTCCAGAACGCATAGAAGACCGCTGGATAATGAGTCGACTCAACAGAGTGACCAAGGAAGTCGATACGCTCATGTGCCAGCTCCAGATTGGCGAGGCAGAACGGCGTGTCCACGACTTCATCTGGTCGGAGTACTGCGACTGGTATATCGAGATGGCGAAGCTACGGCTCCGGGGAGACGAAGCCTCGCCACTGCCGTACCTCGTAGATGTACTGGAGGTCTCCCTGAGAATGCTCCATCCATTTATGCCCTTTGTCACCGAGGAACTATGGCAGCGACTTCGGCCGTTGAGCAAATCAGCACGGTCGGGCCCTGACTCTATCATGGTTGCCCCTTATCCGACGGCTGACGCCTCGCTCTTCGACCCGTGGGCAGAGAAGGTGCTGGACAATCTGATAGACGTGGTCCGTACACTGCGCAACGCCCGCGCTGAGAGCGGCGTACCTGCCACCAGATGGTCGGAGGCCAGTCTGTACACTGACGAGGGACTTCTCGATGATATCAGAATGGCTGTGCCGTTCATCGAGTCACTTGCCCGAACCAGAATAGTATCGGTCAAACCCCGCGCAGCACGCCCCGTGGCACAGAGCGAGGCGCAGGCGATAGTACTGTCCAACGTAGACGTAGTGCTCGCCACCCCGTCACACGAGGATCTCAGCCGCCTGCGACAACAACTCGAACGCGAATTGCTGGCAGCACGCACGAGGCTGGAAGGAATAGAGACAAGGCTGCAGGACAACGCCTTCATCTCACGCGCACCGACCCACGTGGTTGAGAAACAGAGAACTTTGGCAGCAGAATTGCGCGAGAAGCTTGCGAGGATTGAGAGCGAACTGGGCAGACTGCGCTAGAGGGCCAGCCTCCCCTTCACCTCGGCAAAGTGTTGCAGCAGCACGAGCGCCCGCTTGGTATCGCTTGCAACGCGCGACTTATCGGAGTTCCTGAGACGCAATTTGAAGAGCCAGTAGGTGAACTCCCGCAACTGCGTCAAGTCGATACTGCGCTTTCGTTTCAGCCCGCGTTCTTTCCTGAAGCTGTTCAGCAACTCCAGACGCGACGCCCTGTACACATACCTGTACGCGTCGTCCGGATTTGCATCGTAGCGTGTCAGACCGGAAGCCCGTCGCTTCTTGCGAATATCTTGCAATACGGCGAGCACAACCATCTCCTCGACAAGCACACCATAGATGAACGTCAGATATGCGTTGTAGCGCTTGTTGCCCATCAGCGATTTCATCTCATCACGTGACAGTCCAACAGGCGACTTGCCGTATACAAGCAGCGCCTCCAGCTCGTCCTCCGAGACCAGATCGGCAATCTGGAGCGCTAGCCGATCATAGATGCGAGGCAGATCCAAGGCTTCACCATCGATGAGATACAGGAACCGATCTCCGTCCAGTGTCTCTTCTTCCAAGGGCCATTCTGAGACAGCCAAAAGCATCGCACGGTGCCAGTTCTCACCAGACAGTATGCGGCCTCGCAACCGCGCTACTACGTCGTCTCTGAGTCTCTCATTCATTCCGGACAGTATAGTACCGAGTACCGCACAGAGCGCACAGTTCAGCCCACACGAGAGGGCCGACGTTCATACGCGGCCGAGGCGCTCCAGCAAGGCCGGCGCCGGAAGTGTATTCACTATATGTGCTTTCTCACACCAGGCACGTCGCGCAAGGCGCACACCATACTGCATGTAGTCGAGGTGGTGCAGAGCATGTGCGTCCGTACCGATTGCGATGGGAATGCCCATGTCACGCGCGGCCGCAGCCGCCCTATCAGTAAGATCGAGGCGGTCGATCATCGCGTTCATCTCGAGCATCTTGCCATTATCACGTGCGGCGCGGAACACCGCCGAAACGTCCATTTGAACGGGATCCCGTTTGCCCAGCAGCCGACCGGAAGGGTGGGCAAGCACATCGACATGAGGGTTCTCCAGCACGCGAACTAGGCGCGCTGTCATCCTGTCTGCAGACTGGTTCATCGCGCCATGGACTCCCGCAATCACTATGTCAAGTCCTGCAAGAACTTCATCCGGCAGATCAAGACTACCATCCGCGCGTATGTTCACCTCGACTCCTCGAAGGATGCGCAAGCCTGGCAGGCGACGCATGGTCTCTTCAATCTCCACCCGCTGCTTCTCAAGCTTGTCTGCATCCATACCACTGACCACCCCCAAACCAACCGAGTGATCCGTTACGGCGATGTACTCGTAGCCTCTCTCTCGCGCGGCACGGGCCATCTCATAGACACTCGCCTGTCCATCGGACCACACAGTGTGCACATGCAGGTCACCGCGTATGTCGCCCTGCTCCAGCACCACAGGAAGTCGTCCCTTGAGGGCAAGCTGTATCTCACCTTGATTCTCACGCATCTCCGGCGGTATGAACTGCATCCCGAGACGCGCATAGAAGGCATTCTCATCTTCGTATGAAGTAGCCTGTCCTGACGCAATTTCGGTAATCCCATATTCGCTCAGACTCAATCCAAGGCCACGAGCGTGCTCGCGCAGGGCTATGTTGTGCTCTCTGCTGCCGGTGAAGTACTGCAGCAGAGAACCAAACTGTGGAGGCGGCACAATACGGAGGTCGACCTGAATCCCTGTGTCCGTCAGTATGGTCGCCTTGGTATCCCCCTGCGCTATGACTTCCCGCACAAGATCGAGCTCAACGAAGTGCGCAACAGCCTGCCCCGGCCGATCAGCCGTGCCGAGGATATCCACATCTCCAACTGTATCGCGGAATCTGCGAACGCTGCCCGCCACCTCAAGCTGATGTACTCCAGGAGCGCACTGCATCCAGCCGAGAATCTCTTCGACAACAGGCAAGGCGTCTGCAATCGGTATGCGTGTGTCTTTTGTCCGCCGACTACGGATGGTTCGGAGGAGTGTCTCCAGCGTCTTCTTGCCAAGTCCAGGCGCCGCGACAAGCCTTCCCGACTCCGCAGCCCATTCCAGCTCTTCGACAGAGTGAATGCCTAGATCAGCTGTGAGTCGCGCCGCCGTCTTCGGGCCAACGCCGGGAAGAGACATCAGCTCGAGGATCCCCGGCGGCATCTCACCCTTCAGGCGCTCATAGTACTCAAGCCGCCCGCTGGTCACAAGTTCGCGGGCTTTCAGCGCGATAGCATCACCGACTCCAGGGATCTTGCGTAGATCAGCCCCCTCAGCCACGAGATCCCTCAACTCCACGGGATGGTGTGCGATGGCACGTGCCGCGTTCCGATATGCTCTGATCCTGAAGGGGCTTTCTCCCTTTGCCTCCAGGAGTCGGGAGATATTTTCAAAGACGCTGGCTATCTCCCTGTTATCCACACCGTTCCCCTTGCCGTTCGGGAAGAGGCCAGACCTGCGGTCATCTGCCACAGCAATACTTGTACTTCTTGCCGGAGCCACACGGGCAGGGGTCATTCCTGCCAACCTTCCGACCCGCAGCTCCGACAGCCTTCGGTGGAGGCATACGCCTGGATGCAGGTGACGGAGCTGGGTGCTTCTGTACAGAGACCCGGAACATGCCCGCGGCCACATCATGCTTGATGCCAGCGAGAAGGGCCTCGAACAACGCATGGCCCTCCTTCTTATACACGACCAGCGGCTGCTGCTGTCCTGCAGACCTGAGTCCTATGCCATGTCGCATATGCTCCATCGCAGTGAGGTGCTCCATCCAGAGCCTGTCCATCGTGCGCAACATGACGAACTTTTCGGCGAGGCGCATCGCCTCGGGGCCGATTTCTTGTTCGCGGGCCTCGTACAAGGACTTTGCATATTCCGTCAGACGCTGCACCAGCTCGGCACGCATATCAGCGGGAGGGAAATCCGACAGCAGTCTCTCTGCAACCTCGGTAGGGAATGGGAAGAGACCGTTCAAATCGCGGGCCAGCCCCTCCTGGTCCAACTCGCAGACTGATTCATCAAAGTGCGCTTGCACGACGGCGGCGACCTCTTCGCAGATCATCGACAGGATATTCGCCCTCAAGTCGGTACCCGAGAGCACCTTACGCCGCTCCTGGTAGATGACCTCACGATGCTTGTTCAGGACATCGTCGTATTCCACAAGGTGCTTGCGTATGTCAAAGTGATAGCCTTCCGTCTGCACCTGGGCATTCGCGATGGCCTTGTTGACAATCGGATGTTCGATGGGAGTATCGTCCTGCATTCCGGCCCAATCCATAATTGACTTGACGCGCTCACCACCGAACCGTCGCATGATCTCATCGTCAAGAGACACAAAAAAGCATGTCATCCCGGGGTCGCCCTGACGACCCGCACGACCACGAAGCTGGTTGTCAATACGCCGTGCTTCGTGGTGTTCGCTGCCAATAACGTAGAGCCCTCCAAGGGCGACCACCTGGTCATGCTCCTTCTGCCAGTCACTAGGTGTGCGATTGCGAGGGTGACCTCCCAGCACGATGTCGACACCACGGCCAGCCATGTTGGTTGCAACAGTGACGGCGCCGAGCCTCCCAGCTTCCGCGATAATGGCCGCTTCGCGTTCGTGATTTTTCGCGTTGAGCAACTGGGGCCGAATTCCTCGACGCACGAGATGCTCGTTCAGCATTTCGGACTTTTCTATAGACGTAGTACCGACGAGAACAGGACGGCCAGTCTCGTGGACACGTGCCACCTCGGCGGCGATGGCGCCGAACTTGGCAGACTCGTGGCGGTATACACGATCAAACAGGTCCTGTCGTATCATTGGCCTGTTCGTCGGTATCGCGACAACCTCAAGTTTGTAGATACTGCTGAACTCCTCAGCCTCGGTCATAGCCGTGCCCGTCATGCCAGCGAGCTTGTGGTACATCCGGAAGTAGTTCTGGAACGTGATGGTCGCGTGCGTCACGCTCTCGCGCTGCACCTGAACGTGTTCCTTCGCCTCGATAGCCTGGTGCAGCCCCTCGGAGTACCGCCGACCGGGCATCAGCCTGCCGGTGAACTCGTCGACGATGATGACCTGACCACCCTTGACAACATAGTCCTTGTCCCTCCGAAAGAGTGCATGAGCGCGGAGGGCACTCTGCAGGTAGTGAGTCATCGCGTAGTTCGCAGGATCAAAGAGGTTGGTGCTCTTGATGAGGCCCTGTTCGAACAACATGCGTTCCACCTTGGGTATGCCAACATCGTCTGTCAGGTGGACCGTACGTGTCCGCTCGTCGATAACGAAGTCCACATCGCGCTGCAGAGGAGCAACGATACGGGCAAATTCCTCGTACCTGCGGGTTGCCTCTTCCGACGGCGCACTAATGATGAGGGGTGTCCGTGCTTCATCTATGAGTATGTTGTCAACCTCGTCGACAATTGCGTAGTGCAGCTCACGCTGCACACACTGTGAGAGGTCAACAACCATGTTATCGCGCAGGTAGTCAAAGCCAAACTCGTTGTTCGTTCCATACGTTATGTCCGCTGCATACGCTTCGGCGCGTGTCACAGGCCGCAGACCCGACCACTTGCCCTCGGGGTCTTCATACGAGGGGTCATATATGTAGGAAGGCCGGTGGTTATCATCACTCTGTCGGCCAGTGATACACGCGACGCTCAGCCCAACTCCATGATATACAGGGCCCATCCAGAGGCAGTCGCGCTTCGCCAAGTAATCATTCACCGTCACAAGGTGGCTGCCTTTACCTTCGAGGGCATTCAGTGACAATGGGAGGGTGGCAACAAGCGTCTTACCTTCGCCTGTGCGCATCTCGGCTATCTGACCCTCGTGCAAGGCCATACCTCCGATCAGCTGCACATCAAAATGGCGCATTCCTATCGTGCGTCTGGCTACTTCCCGCACCAATGCAAACATCTCTACCGCGACATCGTCGAGCGTCTCACCACGAGCAACACGTTCGCGCAACTCGATGCCCTTCCCTCGCAACGCATCTTTGTCTAAAGAGCGGTACTCCGGCTCAAGCGCGTTGATACGACCAACGGCAGCCGAAAGCCTCTTCAGCTGCTTCTCGTTGGAGTCAAAGAGACCCGCAAACTTGCGACCAAGCAGAGAACCGATAGGATTCACGGGACTGAAGTGTAACGCGGCGGGACTGTACTACTCAAACATTGCGCCTACAGATAATCCCGTATGGATACGATGAATGGCCTCGCCAAGCAGCGACGACATGGAAAGAACGGTAATCTTGTCTAGCTTCTTCGCACCGTTAAGGGGAACCGTGTCGGTGACCACGACTTCTTTGACAGCGCTGTTCGCAATCCTCTCCACCGCTTTGCCAGAGAGGATGGGGTGGGTGGCACACGCATACACCTTTGATGAGCCGCGCGAGAGCAGCGTGTCCACCACGTTCACGAGTGAGCCCGCCGTATCAATCTCGTCATCGACCGTCACAGCCACACGATCCTTCACATCTCCGATGACGTTCAGCGCTTCAGTCGAGTCGTTGTTACCCAACCGCCTCTTTTCGACAATAGCCAGCGGCGCGCCGAGCCTTGCCGCAACGTCGCGTGCCCGTTTGGTGATCCCGATGTCGGTCGCGACGACTACTATTTCACCCAGATCCTTTTCGCGGAAATACTGACTGATAATCGAGACCGCCGTCAGTTCATCGACAGGAATCGTGAAGAAACCCTGTATCTGAGGAGCGTGCAGGTCAACGGTTAGTATGCGGTTGGCGCCGGCAGTGGTGAGCAGATCAGCTACAAGGCGAGCCGTAATGGGAACGCGGGGCTGGTCTTTCTTGTCGGTACGACCATAGCCGTAGTACGGCACCACGGCAGTGATGCGCCCGGCAGAGGCTCTCTTCAACGCATCAAGCATGATGAGCAACTCCACCAGACTTTTGTTCACCGGACTGCAGATAGGCTGAATAACAAACACGTCTCTCTGACGAACGTTCTCGAGAATACGGACGAAGATGTTCTCGTTTGAGAACTGGAAGACCTCACTCTTGCCAAGGGGGATACCCAGATACTCACAGACCTGGCGTGCGAGCTTGGGATGCGCGTTGCCCGAGAATACCTTCAGCTCTTCCACAGGGGCATTCAACTCCCGCCGTGGATTATACCACCGACTCATTGAGATGTGACCTTTCCCGGTGGCCTACGCTCCCAAACCAGGGAGGGGATGAGCTTCACACAGTGACTGCACAACCTTGAGCACTTCGACACGCACCCTCTCGCTCTCAGGCGAACGCAGAACTCGACAGATAAGGCGCGCTACAGTGCGCACTTCCTCCGTGAGGAAACCGCGCGTGGTGATCGCCGGCGTACCGAGACGCAGGCCACCCGCAATCGCAGGCGGTTTAGTATCGAACGGAATACTATTGCGGTTCGCCACAATGCCAGCCCGTTCCAGCGCATCCTGGGCCTGCTTTCCATTGATGCCCAGGGGCGTAAGATCAATCAATACGAGGTGATTGTCAGTCCCGCCGCTAACAATGCGCATTCCTTCGGCGGCCAACTCCTCGGCCATTACTCGCGCATTCACAACTATCTGTCTCGCGTACGCACGGAACTCATCCGACATTGCCTGGCGAAAGCACATGGCCTTGGCAGCGATGACATGCATCAGTGGCCCACCTTGACTCCCTGGAAACACCGAAGAATCGACAGCCGCGGCGTGGCAGGACTTGCAGAGGATGAAGCCGCCGCGTGGACCACGAAGGGTCTTCTGGGTAGTACCGGTAACGATGTCAGCATACGGCACCGGCGTGGGGTGCACACCTCCGGCGATAAGCCCGCCGATGTGAGCAATATCTACCATCAGCATGGCATGGACCTCTTCGGCAATCTCGCCGAATATCTTGAAATCGATGCTCCGGGGATATGAGCTTGCTCCCGCCACTATGAGGTCTGGACGATGCGCCCGGGCTATCTCACGTACCCGATCATAGTCGAGTACCTCGGTGCCCTTTTCGACACCGTAGGTCACAATGTGGTACAGGTGACCAGAGAAATTGACCTCGGCACCGTGAGTCAGATGCCCTCCATGACTGCGATCCATACCCAGAATAGTTGCACCAGGCCGGATGAGCGCCTGGTAAGCGGCAAAGTTAGCTTGGCTTCCTGCATGGGGCTGGACATTTGCATGGTCGGCACCGAACAGCGCCATTGCGCGACTGATAGCCAAGCGTTCAACGTCGTCGATGACGCTACAACCGCTGTAGTACCGTTTCCCCGGATACCCCTCGGCGTACTTATCCGTGAGCAGACTCCCCTGGGCCAGACGGATAGCCAGCGAGACGTGGTTCTCAGATGCAATGAGATCGATAGTCCTAGCCTGCCGTTCGTGCTCGGCCTTGATGAGGTTCGCTATCTCCGGATCAGACGCAACAAGGGAGTGCAGGAAGGAGTGCGAATCCATGTGCGTGTGTACTATACACTGGTACACCGTGTGCGGTCAAACATGGGCGCACCCCTCTTTCGCTTTGACAGCCTAATCGGGGCGTGCTAGATTAGCAGCCGAGACGGGAGAGTGCTAATGAGTCTCACTCCACGAAGAGAGGCCATACTCAATACGATTGTAGGAGAGTTCATCGCGGCGGGTGTGCCAGTTGCGTCAAAGAGGATTTCGGCCACAGATATTGGCGTAAGCCCAGCCACGATCAGGAATGACGTGACTGCCCTGGAGGAAGAGGGATACGTCATCCGGCCACACACATCCGCCGGGGCCGTGCCAACGGACAAGGCATACAGGTTCTTTGTGGAGTGTATCAGCCGCGATATCAAGCTTCCGGTAGGCGATCAGTTGCTCATCGCCGAGTTGTGCCACGAGGCAAATGAAGAGCTGGACAAGAGACTGCGCCTCATTGCAACTCTGTTGGCGCACTTTGTGCATAATGCGGCGCTAGTAACACAGCCCAAGGCGGCGCGAACCCGCCTGAAGCACCTGCACCTGGTCTCTCTCCAGGAGAAGCTTGCGTTGATGATAGTCGTTCTTGTTGAGCCATGCGTGGTACGGCAGCGTACGACCTCATTGACCGAAGCAACAACACAGGACGAATTGAACACTATCTCGAACAGGCTTACTGCCAGGCTGTGTGGGCTTTCAGCGGACGATATCGAGCAGATCGTTGACAAAGTGGGTGATGACGCCCAGGTGGCGCGGCAGATAGTCGACATGATGCGGGCAGAAGACAAACCTGAGCTTGGCAGGACCTATCTCGAAGGTCTTCATTTCATGCTTAGCCAACCCGAATTGGCCAAGAGCCCGCGGACGTTGACACTTCTCCAGCTTGTCGAGCGTGACGACTGGGTAGAGGCTGCCCTCGGGTCTGAGCTGGATGAGGAAGGTGTACGGGTAATCATCGGCCAGGAGAATCGTGAAGAGGCATTGAGGGACCTCAGCATAGTCGTCGGCAACTATGGCAGTGCGGGGCGATCCAAAGGTATCATAGGTGTCGTCGGCCCGAAACGCATGGACTACCTGCGAGCCATTGCGTCGGTCAACTATCTCACCTCCCTTCTCAACGAGTCGCTGTCCGAACCCGCATAATTAGGAAGGAGTTGGCTGTGGACCGCTACGAACACGACGATGACGAACTGGACCCGGCTGGTGCTGAAGAGACTGCAGTGACGATTGAAGAACTGCGCCAGCAGTTGAAGATGCAAGAGGAGAAGGCTCAGAGCTATCTTGCAAACTGGCAGCGTGCGCAGGCAGACCTAGAGAATACACGCAAGCGTATCCAGCAGGAGCGCATGGAGTCTCTCTCTCTCGCCAACAGCACACTAGTGCGCAAGTTACTGGGGGCGCTGGACGATCTGGAGAGAGCATTCTCACGCCCTCTTTCAGAGATGTGCGAACCTGCATGGGCGGAAGGCGCGCGCATGAGCTTTCAGGCGCTCAAATCAGCGCTCCAGAGTGAAGGACTGGAGCCCATCGATGCGGTAGGCAAGGAATTCGACCCACGTTATCATGAGGCGATCATGCGACGGCCCGGCGAAGAAGGGATCGTCCTTGAGGAGATACAGAAAGGATACACACTCAACGGTCGCCTTCTCCGACCGAGCAGAGTGGTCGTCGGGACGTCTGAAGATAGCAGGCATGAGGATCAGGAGTAAGGAGGAACAGCATGGGGAGAGCTATTGGTATTGACCTTGGCACGACACTCAGCGTCGTAGCAGTGATGGAGGGGGGCGAGCCAAAGATAATTCCGAGTGCCGAGGGTGGCAATCTTGTCCCGTCGGTCGTCGCTATAAGCAAGAACGGCGAACGCCTTGTTGGCGAGATAGCGAAGCGCCAAGCCATCGTCAACCCTGAGAACACGATATTCAGCATCAAGAGGCTAATTGGGCGAAAGTACGACGATCCCTCCGTCCAATTCGATATCAAGCGATTGCCGTACAAGATCGTTGCCAACAAAGAGAACAACGACTGTAAGGTCGTCATGGGCGGCAGGGAATACAGTCCGCAGGAGATCTCAGCGATGATCCTGCAGAAGCTCAAGGCAGATGCCGAGGCATATCTTGGTGAGAAGGTGACCGAAGCGGTCATTACAGTGCCTGCGTACTTCAACGACAGCCAGCGCCAGGCAACCAAGGATGCCGGCACCATCGCGGGACTCAATGTGCTGCGCATCATCAACGAGCCGACTGCGTCGGCTCTCGCCTACGGAATGGACAAGAGGGGTGACCACACAATCGCCGTCTACGACCTTGGCGGCGGGACATTCGATATCTCACTGCTCGACATCGGTGAGGGCACATTCCAGGTGAAGTCCACAAACGGCGATACGCACTTGGGCGGCGACGACTTCGATCAGCGGATAATGGACTGGATATGCGATGAATTCCGGAGGGAGTCCGGGATTGAGCTGAAACAGGATCGCATGGCATTGCAGCGTATCAAGGACGCTGCAGAGAAGGCGAAGAAGGAATTATCGACTGTCACACAGACAGAGATAAACCTTCCATTCATCACCGCCGATGCGAGCGGCCCCAAGCACCTCAGCATGACACTCTCGCGAGCCAAGCTGGAGCAACTGGTGGGCGACCTGATTGAACGAACTCTTGAGCCAGTGAAACAGGCGCTCGCGGATGCCGGCATCTCAGCGAGCCAGGTCGACGACGTAGTCCTTGTCGGCGGTCAGACGCGCATGCCCAAGGTGCAGGAGGTTATCAGGCAGTTCTTCAACAAGGAGCCTGTCAAGGGGATCAACCCCGACGAGGCCGTTGCCATGGGCGCAGCCATCCAAGCCGGTGTACTGAAGGGAGACGTTGGCGAGGTGCTGTTGCTCGACGTAACACCGCTTACCCTCGGCATTGAGACGCTTGGTGGGGTGGCCACTCCACTCATCCCAAGGAACACCACGATTCCCACAGAGAAGAGCCAGATCTTCAGCACGGCCACGGATAACCAGAGCAGCGTGGAGATACATGTCATACAAGGCGAACGTCCCATGGCAGCAGACAATCGTACCCTGGGCCGGTTCATGCTCGATGGCATAATGCCTGCGCCGCGCGGCGTGCCGCAGATCGAGGTCACATTCGAGATTGATGCGAATGGCATACTCAACGTAAGCGCGCGTGATAAGGGCACAGGCAAGGAGCAGAAGATAACCATCACTGCCTCAAGCGGCCTCAGCAAGGAAGAGGTAGAGAGGATGCGTCAGGAGGCCGAGCGGCATGCCAGCGAGGACGCAGCGAGGAGAGAGCAGGCAGAGACACGCAACGCCGCCGACAGCCTTGTCTACACCGCTGAGAAGACGCTGCGAGAACATGGTGATAAGATACCCGCGGATGTCAAAAGCGACATTGAGGCCAAGACGGAGGCGCTTCGCACAGCACTCAAGGGCCAAGATGTTGGCCCGATCAAGTCAGCCATGCAGGAGCTGACGGATTCGATGCAGAAGGCAGGGTCTGCGATTTATAGCCAGCCAGGAGCCGGTGGGGGTGGTCAGGAGGGGCCCAGTGGAGGCAGCGAGCAGCCGCCGGACGACACCGTCGAAGGCGAATTCAGAGAGATATAGATACGAGAGATCATGAACATACACACATTCGAACACACAGCGAAACGTATCTGGGAAACGGCAAGAGTCGATGGTCGGCTGATCGACAACCCAACCGACAGTGAGCTTGCGGCCATACTCGAACGTGAGCCTGGCGTGCGCAAGACCATCTACGGCAACTACGCGGCTGAGAGCGAGCCTACATCGCGGGCAGCCATGTTCACCAAGAACAGCGTAGATGATGAGTTCGGCGAGGGGGAGGAGCAGCTTCTGCAACAGTGCGAGGCGGAACTCGCAAAGCAGCGCCTCATCTCTGTTGACCGCATCGTCGGCAACGAGAGCAGCAAGACGACCGTGCGGCTTATCGTTCCAGAGCGCTTCGCACACGTGGCGTATGGCGGTCGCAACCTTTTTCATCCCGTGGCCGGTCCTGTCGAAGACCCGACTTACCAGATCGTCTTCTTCTACGATGACGCGTTCGAGCGCAACTACGATTTGCCGTTGACAGAGAAGGACATCACCGTCCGCCTAGCTATGCTCGATGATGGAAAGTTTGTTAAGGTGGTCCGTAACAGCAGCTACATCGGCGAGTATAAGAAGGGGGTGTTTGCGGCAGAAGACTGGAGTCAGAAGACCTACGGCCCTGGGATTTTTCTGCATGCAGGATGTCGCGAAGATAAACTACAGTCCGCGCACGGCGATTACCGTACGGTACGCACACTGCTCATCGCTCTCAGTGCCAATGGAAAAACGTCCACAACGTGCAAGATTCTCGGGCGGAAGGGCAACGAGAGATCTTGGCTCATTCAGGATGACGGCGGTACGCTCATGCCTGATGGCTCATTCCGCGGTTTCGAAGGCGGTGGCGTGTTCGTGAAGACGGAGGGTGTAAACTCTGGGAGCCAGATGGAGATCTTCTACGGCCTGATGAAGCCGTCGACGCTGTGTGAGAATGTCTACGTCACAGAAAATGGCGATTTTGATTTCTACAACTTTCAGCGAACCAGCAACGGGCGAGCGGTCATTAAGCGCAGTGACTTCATGCACGCGAGTCCCCACATTGATGTGGAGCACATCGACAACCTCATACTTATCACCCGTGGGCCCCTTATCCCGGCCATATCGAAGCTGACTCGTGAACAGGCAACGGCGCTGATGGTACTGGGTCAAGCAATGGAATCGTCCGCAGGAAACCCAGCGCTTGCTGGAACGATACGCAGCGAATTCTTCTACGACCCCTTTGTCGCAGGCGATCGTGCCGCACACGCGAACAGGTTCTACGATGTCGTGAGCGGGCTGCCGGACATGAACTTCTACCTTCTGAATACCGGCGGAGTCGGCACGCTCGGGTTCGGAGATGACCTTGACGAAGCGTCGGACAGTCGTTACCGCGACATCAAGCTGGAAGACACAATGTCCATCCTCGATTCGCTCCTAAGGTTCGGGCTCGAAGACTGGATAGAGTCCCCTACTGGTTTTCTAGTGCCCGGGTCGGTGCGTGCGGTGGACGACATCTACTTTCACCCGGAGAAACTCTTCTCCACCTGTGAATTCGAAGAGAGCCAAAATGCACTGAATCGAGTCCGCAGGGAGGCCATCGAAAAACTGGGCGACGGACTGTACCCGACAATCCGTTCCGCTTTCGACAGCAAATGAATCCAGCAGGCGCCTTGGTCTGCCTGCACGTGATCCATGCAACACCATGACCACACCTCAGGATAACAGCCACGCCACAGCGATTTGCAGGGTGACAAGACAGCTGTAGAATGAGCGATTAGGCGAAAGGCAAGGACGAACGTATGGCAACGTATGAGGAGTTGCGTGCCAGGCTCGAAGAGGAGAGGGCTCATCTTCGCGAGCGTCTTGAATTGCTTCGTGAGGACAGCGAGAGCGCAGAAGAAACACGGGAGGGTAGCCCTTTTGGCAAGCGTGAGGAAGAAGCAACTGAAGCCTTCGAGCTCGAGAAGCGACTCGCTCTGGAGAGACAGCTGAGAGAGAGCCTTGCGGAAGTCGAGCATGCGCTTCAGAAGTTCGCAACTAACACCTACGGAAACTGCGAGAACTGTGGGCGCCCTATCGAGGCTGATCGTCTTGCAGCACGCCCACAGGCAACGCTCTGCATGCAATGCAAGTCCCGGCAAGTCAAGAGAGCTGCCGGTGCAGCGTAGTCTGATTGCGCTATCAGCCTGCATCTGCAGCGCTATCGTCATACTTGATCAGCTCTCAAAGGCTTGGGTGCGCGATGTCATACCCAGCGGAACGCTTGTTCACATTGCAGGGCGACTCCACCTTACGCACATAAGCAACACCGGTCTCGTCTTTGGTCTCGGACAGGGAAACATCCTTTTCCCAACGATTGCATCGATATTAGTTCTCGTAGCCATACCTGTGGCCATCTGGCACGCGCACAGAGAGCATGGATACTCACCCTCACTGCTCGAGTCCATCTGCTTCGGACTCATCGCAGGCGGGGCTATCGGGAACCTGATTGACCGCATCACGTTTGGCCACGTGACTGATTTTCTTCTTGTGAGGCTCTTCGGCAACACATTCTGGCCAGCTTTCAACATCGCAGACATGTCCATTGTAGGGGGAGCAATCCTGCTCGTGGCCACCGTTGTGCACAGGGATCTGCGCCATGCCAGACAACGAACCACTGACTCCTGAACAGCCTGGTCTACTGCGGTTCGTCTCGTCGAGCGACTATCCGCGACTGGATGTCTGCATTGCAGCGGAGGCGCGTATAATCACACGGTCAGCGGCCTGCCGTCTCATACGACAGGGCAATGCTCTCCTTGATGAGACAACCACAAAGCCAAGCCATCCTGTCCATGCCGGCCAGTCGATCGAGTTGAGGCTGCAACAGACCAGCGCACTTCCCTCCCCAGAACCGTGGAAAATAAGGACGGTCTACGAGGACAACGAGATTATAGTGGTCGACAAGCCAGCTGGCCTGGTTGTTCATCCTGCACCAGGCCATACATCGAACACGCTTGTGAACATGCTGCTCAGCCTGTACTCAGAACTTCCCGGCGATGACGCCATCCGGCCTGGCATTGTGCACAGGCTGGACAAGGACACGTCGGGGCTGCTCATCGTCGCCAAGACGGCAGAGGCCCATGAATGGCTCGTCTCACAGTTCAAAGGTTCGGGCATTCGGAAGACATACCTCGCGCTGGTACTTGGTAAGCCCGAGCCGAGTGGGATCATCGAACAGCCCCTTGGTCGGCATCCGGTGCACAGGAAGCAGATGGCCGTTGTAGAGGGCGGCAGGTCTGCCTGCACTTCCTACACGGTCTGCGAGTACCTTGGCAGCTTCTCGCTTATAGCTGCTCGCCCTGTAACAGGTCGCACACACCAGATCAGAGTACACCTCGCCCACATCGGACACCCGATAGCCGGCGACACGATGTATGGTGGTCGCGCCGCGCGCTACGCGCTCCGTGGAATACTCAAGAGGCAGTTCCTGCACGCCTATAGGCTTGTGTTCAGTCCACCGTGGCGAGATTCCCAGCTTGAGCTAATCTCCCCCTTGCCAGACGAGCTGCAGCAGGCGTTGGAATACGCACGCCATCTCAGCGAATGACCTTGCCCCCCAACAGCGTTCAGTGGTATAGTCGATAAACATCTACATGGAAACGAAGCGATACCTCGACGTCCTCGCTCGTCTATCTGACGACCAGAACCGCCGGGAGGGCAAGCTCCTCGCCGACCTTCTGGGCGAGGGCCACTTCGACGAACTGTCCTCTTATGAGGTGAATCTGGCGCAGCAGGAGAGCAAGTTGCTGTTCTCCATACAGGCCGAGATCGAGGACACGGAGATGGCCCTGAAGCAGGCCGAGGAACTTGCGCGCAAGCTCAAGAAGCATGTTGAACGCCTCAAGGGGTTGCAGAAGGTCCTCTCCAAGTGAGAAACACGACCCGAAAGCGCCGTAGCACGCACTCTTGAACGGGCCGCCAGGCTCGGAACAGTATGGAAAGGTCAGCGCATCCCGAAGTCAGGGTACGGTTTGCACCGAGTCCCACCGGTTTCCCCCATGTCGGCAATATACGCACAGCATTGTTCAACTGGCTCTTTGCGCGCCATCACGGTGGCGTTTTCGTGCTGCGCATAGAAGACACCGACGTATCACGTCGTGTAGAGGGGGCAGTTGAGGCCATTCTCGACAGTCTCCAGTGGCTCGGACTTGACTGGGACGAGGGGCCCGTGTTCCAGTCTGACCGCCTCGCCCTGTACCAAGCCGAGGCTGACAGGATGATTCGGAGCGGTCACGCCTATCGATGCTTCTGCACGCCAGAGCGGCTTGAGCAGGTGCGCGCCGAACTGGCAAAGCGTCGCCTTCCACCGAGGTACGACGGTCATTGCCGCAATCTTGAGCCAGACGAAGTTGCGAGACGCTGCGCCGCTGGCGAACCATCGGTCGTTCGCTTCAAGATGCCGCGCGAGGGAGAGACCACGTTCACAGATCTTATCCATGGCAACGTGACGTTCAGCAACAAGACGCTGAGCGACTACGTGCTCCTCAAGTCAGATGGTTATCCAACATATCACCTTGCCAATGTCGTCGACGACCACTACATGGGTATCACTCATGTGCTGCGTGCTGATGAATGGATATCCAGCACGCCACTCCACATACTGATTTATAACGCGCTCGGCTGGGAACCTGCAGCCTTCGCTCATCTGCCCATGATTCTCGGGCCGGACAAGTCCAAGCTCTCCAAACGACACGGTGCGACCACGGTGAGTGAGTACCGCGACGCCGGATACCTGCCCGAGGCAATAGTAAATTTCCTCGCCCTCCTCGGCTGGTCGCTCGATGACAAGACGGACCTGCTCACACGTGAGGAGCTCGTGGCCAATTTCTCTCTTGAACGCATCAACAAGACGGCGGCCGTGTTCAACAAGCCAAAGCTCGACTGGATGAACGGCATCTACATCCGCAAGCTGAGCCCCGAGGAATTCGCGCAGCAGGCAATCCCCTACCTCGAGCGCGACCTGCCCCCATCGGTACCGCGACCTCTGTCGATGCAATATGTCATCCGCGTGGGACAACTTGTCCAGGAACGTATCAAGCTCCTAGGTGAATTGGGAAAGCTGTGCGATTTCTTCTTCGTTGAGAACATCACCTACCCCCCGGAAACGCTGCTCGTCAAGGGACTGAACAGGGACACGGCAGTGGCAGCACTCTCAAGAGTGCTCGCTGAACTCAACCGCCTCGACAACTGGAGCAGTGCCATGATTGAAGGAGTACTCAGGCCCCTCAGTGAAGAGACGGCCTTGTCCACACGCCAATTGTTCGGGATGATCAGAGTCGCCGTCACAGGCAAGACAGCGACTCCGCCGCTGTTCGAAACGATGAACGTCCTCGGACGGGAAAGATGTATCCTGCGCATCCAGAATGCATTGAAGTCTTTGCGCGACGATTCATCTGGCACTGTCGCGGCCGAATAACTACAGGAGGTTGGCTATGCCTGATCTGCGTATGGTCGTGTGCTGCAAACAGGTGTTGGATCCTGAAGCACCCCCCACGGCATTTAAGATCGACCCGAAGTCGATGCGGATGACTCTTCCGTCCGACATCAAGCCGGTCATCGGTCAGTACGATGAGTTTGCACTTGAAGCTGCTCTCCGGCTGAAGGACACGGTCGGCGGACACATCACAGTAATAAGCCTCGGCAACAACATTGTCAGGGATGTCATCAAGAAGGCCCTCGCCGTAGGCGGCGACGAACTGATACTGCTCGAGGACCCAGCATTCGAGGACAGTGACAGCTGGTCGACCGCGAACGCACTCGCCAAGGCAATCCAGAAACTCGACGGGTACGATGTCATCTTCTGTGGCAGACAGTCCTCAGACTGGGACGCGGGACAGGTGCCATTCGGGCTGGCGGAGATTCTCGGTCTGCCCATCGTACCCCTCGCAAAGAAGGTGGAGGCGACCGACGGCAGTCTCCGCATCGAACAGGTAATCCAGGACGGCTATCAGGTTGTCGAGGTACCTCTTCCCGCAGTGGTAACAGTCACAAGCGAACTGGGTAATCTGCGCTATGCTGTACTCAAGGGCATCATGGCAGCGGCCAAGAAGCAGCCTAGCATCTGGAAGCCTTCTGACCTCGGACTTGAAGAGTCGGAGGTCGGAGCGGCCGGGCGTCGCCTTGTACTCAACCGCCTCTACCAGCCGATCAAAGAAGCCCACTGCGAGATAGTCGAGGGCGAGACCCCCGCCGAAGCGGGGGCAAATCTGGCGACACGTCTTCGGCAGGCGAAGGTTATCTGACCCTCGGATGCTGTCCACAGGAGGTTTAGCGATGACAGAATCGAAGTGCGTGCTTGTATACGCAGAGTGCACCGATAAGGGACTCACTGGCACGGCGGCAGAACTACTAGGCGCAGGCCGTCAATTGGCGGACGGGCTCGACAAGTCGCTGGTGTGCATCCTCCCTCACGATGCCTCCGGCACAACCGCCAGTGACGCCATTGCGCGCGGCGCCGACCGTGTATACATCCTGCAACCGCCATTGACGGATGCAGGGGACGTGGTCGCCCACCTCGAGGGCGCACTTGCTGCCGTGAAAGAGACAAGCCCCTCGCTTATGATCATAGGCCACACCCCCTTGGGGCGTCAGCTCGGCCCCAGACTCGGCTTCCGGTTAGGTGTAGGCGTGGCAACCGATTGTATTGATGTACACCTGGACGACTCCGGCAGCATAGTCTTCACAAAACCAGTCTATGGAGGCAATGCACTTGCTGATTTCAGTGCTACTTCTGAGCCTCGAGTAGTCACAGTGCGACCTAAGGCGATGTCCACAATGGAGCCCGACACATCGCGCAAGGGCGAGGTGTCTGCACTACCCCACGCAGCAGGTACCAGTCCGGTGAAAGTCCTGAAGAAGGTGCAAGAAGAAGTTCCCGGTGTGAAACTGGAGGACGCAGTGGTCGTCGTGAGCGGGGGCAGGGGCGTTGGTGGACCCGAGCCTTTTGAGACGGTGCTGAAGGAGCTGGCGGATGTGCTTCATGGTGCGGTGGGCGCGTCCCGGCCGCCATGCGATGCAGGCTGGGCTCCAGAGACCATGCACATCGGCCTCACAGGAAAGATAGTCGCTCCCGATATCTATATCGCGGTGGCTATTTCCGGTGCTAGTCAACACATGGCTGGGTGTTCCGGCTCCAAGACCATCATTGCGATCAACAAGGACCCTGAGGCTAACATCTTCCGCGAAGCCCAGTATGGTGTAGTTGGGCACTTCGAAGAAGTCCTGCCTGCATTCACAGCGAAGGTCCGAGAGCTGCTGGTCGAATAGGTGGGAGCTCGACCAATCTCCAGAAGGGAACGCGCTACGTCGTCGCAGCGCGTTCCCTTCATCGTTGCCTCTATGCCGGGTCACTCAGACCTGCGAGCGTGTTCGGCGATGATCTTCTGGCTGATATGCTGTGGCACCTGCTCGTAGTGACTGAACGACATCTCGAATTCGCCACGTCCCTGCAGCATCGAGCGCAGGTCAATGGCGTACCTGAGCAGCTCAGCATACGGTGCCTGGGCCGTTATCACGTTGTACTCGCCCTCGGGATTCATACCAAGTACACGACCACGCTTGGTGTTGAGATCACCTATCACGTCGCCAGTCATCGCCTCGGGTACCCTGATGGTCAGGTTCATGATAGGCTCAAGCAGAACCGGCTGACCTGCCTGCAAGCCCTTCTTCAAAGCTTGGACAGCTGCAATCTTGAAGGCCATGTCGGATGAGTCCACAGGGTGGAAGCTTCCATCGTAGAGGATAATCTTTACATCGACTACGGGGAACCCCGCGAGCACGCCCTCGCGCTGGCCCTCATACACACCTTTTTCGACCGATGGAATATAGTTCGAAGGAATTGCACCCCCAACAATCCTCTGCTCAAACTCGAAACCGCCACCCCTGTCCAGCGGCTGAAGTTCAAGCAAGACATGCCCGTACTGTCCATGCCCCCCAGTCTGCTTCTTGTGCTTGTACTCAGCCTTAGTAGGCACAGTAATCGTCTCTTTGTACGGCACAGACGGCGGGCTGAGGACAACCTTGACGCCAAACTTGCGGCTCATTTTGTCCTTCACCACCTCAAGGTGCGTATCGCCAACACCTGAGAGCAGCGTTTCACCCGTGTCGGCATCTCTGTGCAGTATAAGAGAGGGATCTTCCTCGATCAGGCGCGGCAGTACCGTGCTCATCTTGTCGAGATCTCCCTTCGTCTCCGGCTGAACAGCCATCGTGTACGCCGCCTTCGGGAAGTCGATACCGGGCAGCGGCTTTGTCTCCTTCATGCCCAGCGTGTCACCCGTCGCGGTCACTCCAAGCTTCGCCACAGCACCGATGTCTCCCGCGCTCACTTTTGAAGTCGTGACCTGCTGCTTGCCCAGAGGGAAGAACAACTGTCCAATGCGCTCGTTTTCGCCCCGGTTCACATTCCAGACCTGCGAGTTGCTCGAAACCACACCCGAGTACACACGGAAATAGCTCACCTTCCCCGTAAACGGATCTGCGGTAGTCTTGAATACAAGCGCCTGCAGGCCAGCTGAGGCAGACGCCTCTGGCTGACCAGCGGCCTGCTGCCGCTCCGCAGGTGACGGCAAGGCTGAGCAGAACCAATCGAGCAACGCCGACACACCTATCCCGCGCGTGCCGGCAGAAACGAGCACCGGTATCACAATACCCTGTGCCGTCGCCTGTCTGACAGCGTTGGCAATCTCGTCGTTAGAGAGCTCACCATCCTCAAGGTACTTGTTCAGCAGATCGTCATTCACCTCAACCACCGCTTCGATCAACTTGTCGCGTTCAGCCTGCGCCTCCGCAAGCATGTCAGAGGGGATCTTGCTCTCGACGTCGTCAACCCAGGCTTTCATGCTTATCAGGTCGACAAAGCCCTTGAAGTCAGCCGCCGTGCCGATGGGCAGTTGCGCCGCGACGCAGCGGTGAGAGATCCTCGCACGCAGGTCGCCAAGTATCTTCTGAAAGTCTACATTCTCGCGATCCATCTTGTTGATAACCACGAGACTTGGAAGCTCCATCTCTCTAGAGAACGCCCAAGTCTGCTCGGTACCAACCTCGACGGAGCTACTGCCGCCAACGACGACAACGACACTGTCAGTCACACGGAGTGCAGCCTTCACCTCACCACTGAAGTCAGAGTATCCAGGCGTATCCAGAACATTGATCTTGTGTCCCTTCCATTCGAGGGGCAGAACCGCAAGATTGATGCTGATGTGACGCTCAATCTCGCTCGGATCGTAATCCGAGACACTTGTGCCTTCATCCACGCTGCCAAGACGTTTCGTGGAGCCAGCCTTGAATGCCATCATCTCGGCGAGCGACGTCTTCCCCGAGCCAAAATGGCCTATCAGTGCTACATTTCGAACGTACTCCGGTGCGTAAGAATCCACTGTCATACTCCTTCTACGTGCAGACTGGTCATCGGGGACAGGATGGTCCTTGATTATACGTGCAGAGGAGGTATCCTCGCAAGGATTGTCTGCTGCATGGCACGATGCTATACTAGCTATGCATTTCTGTCCATGTCATTGTCAATTGACGAGGTACGCCATATCGCCTGGCTGGCGCGGCTCGCAGTCACCGATGAAGAGATCGAGAGGTTTCGCGCCGAACTCTCTGTGATCCTCGACCATTTCTCCGTCTTACAAACGCTCAACACGGATGAGGTTCCGGCCGCCAGGCACGCAAGCCAGCTCAAGAATGTTCTGCGGGACGACTGTGTCCACCCTTCCCTTGCGCCGGACCTTGTGCTATCCAACGCGCCGAAGCGGCAGAACGACTTGTTCCAGGTGCCTCCAATACTCGAGCAATGAGTTCGACACACAGGCACACGACAGGGCAGCGCGATGAATGACTGCCACAAGCTGACGATCCACGAAGCCGCGGAGCTGCTACGCTCGCGTCAACTTTCTGCACGTGAGCTTACCGAAGACTGTCTCAGGCGCATCGAGGAGACCGAACCCCGAATCGGTGCGCTGCTCAGTGTTTGCGGTGATCTCGCGCGCTCGCAAGCAGCCAAGGCCGATGAAAGGCTGGCGCGCGGGGACGTCTGCTCGCTCACCGGCATCCCCTACATAGCAAAGGACGTACTGTGCACCGAGGGCGTGGAGACAACGTGCGGCTCGCGCATATTGCAGGGGTTTATTCCACCCTACGATGCAACGGTGATCTCACGACTCAAGAAGGCCGGAGCAGTGTTGCTCGCCAAATCCAACATGGATGAGTTCGCCATGGGCTCATCCACGGAGCATTCAGCCTATCACCCGACCCGTAACCCGTGGGACCTCAACAGGGTACCCGGCGGCAGCAGCGGCGGCTCTGCGGCCTGTGTGGCTGCGCATCAGGCGCTGTTCGCACTGGGTTCTGACACCGGGGGAAGTATCAGACAACCAGCAGGATTCTGTGGTGTCGTCGGCCTCAAACCCACATACGGACGAGTGAGCCGCTATGGGCTCGTCGCCTTCGCCAGTTCGCTCGATCAGGTAGGACCACTTACGAAGAACGTCGCAGACTGCGCAGTGGTACTCAGTGCGATATCAGGCCAATGCGCGCACGATTCCACATCGTCTCCTACGCCTGTCCCTGACTACATGGCGGCGCTTACGGGTGATATTCGTGGGCTCAGAATCGGCGTACCACGGGAGTACTTCATCGAGGGCATGCAGGACGAGGTGCGCCAAGCAATCGAAGCAGCCATCGATGTTCTCGAACGTCTGGGAGCAACGATCGTGAGGGACATTCCACTCCCGTCAACGGCGTACGCCCTTGCGGCATACTACATCATCGCCCCCTCGGAGGCATCGGCAAACCTTGCACGCTACGACGGGGTGAAGTATGGCCTCTCCGTAGAGGCCCCCAACGCGGAGCAGTCCATCGCCGTCACACGCAAGGCAGGGTTCGGTGACGAGGTCAAGAGACGCATCATGCTCGGCACGTACGCCCTCTCCGCGGGCTACTACGACGCATACTACCTGAAGGCCCAGAAGGTGCGCCATCTTATCCGCGAGGAATTCCGATGCGCGTTCGAGCGTTGCGATATCCTCGTCACACCCACATCACCGTCGGTCGCGTTTCCGCTTGGGGCGAAGCTGGACGACCCGATGCAGATGTACCTCAGCGACGTGTTCACCATCCCCGTGAATATCGCCGGCATCCCTGCGATGTCTGTGCCTGCCGGTTACGTGGAGGGCCTCCCCGTTGGTCTCCAGCTCATGGGTAACTGGTTTGATGAGGAAACGCTGCTACGGGTCGCGCACGCATACGAGCAGGCAACCAACTGGCGGTCCACCCAGCCCGCGCTCTAGGATCGAAGGCCTCCCCTTAGCATCTCAGGCTCTACACCGCAACATTGCCCGTGTAAGTTCCCTGCCGCAACCGTTCGTTCTTTCCGTAGCGGCACGGCAAGCATGACTGCCCCTTGCAGACGCATGTCACCTGAGCTCAGGCAATCCATTCTCACCATGCCTTCACCTCCTACGCACTGAGCATGGTGGGTGTAATAAGCATGGCAAGAGTGACGCATACTCCTCAGCCTTAAGAGCCGCTGCCGCTCCACAGTCGCGGTGTGAAAAACTATAAACATAAACACGTGAACTCTTTCCACGAGTCACGACTGGACAGTCGGGGGTGCCACCAAGAGTACAGAATCTGACACACATCATCTTTTATGAGCGCCACCCTGCAGCACCAACACGGCGTTTTCGTTATTATGATATGAGACAGTGCCAGCGAGAGGAGGCTTCACGAATGGATGTCGAGCGAACGGTTGCCAATGTACGTATGAAAGCAAGTGAGAATGACTTCTACAGCGGCTGCGCGCAGGCAGTCCTCGGCGCACTGCAAGACGAGCTGGGACTTGGAAACGCAGCCTCGTTCCGCTCAGCAACTATCCTTTCAGGTGGCGTCGCACGAAGGGGTGAGACCTGCGGCGCGCTCATTGGGGCGCTGATGGGTCTTGCTCTCGCCTGTGGCAGAGATACCATGGAGGATACCCCATCGTACAGTCGCGCGGTAGACGCGGCACAAGCGGTCGTTGACAGTTTCAAGGCACAACTGCAGCAGACGTTCGGTTTCAAGGAGCCGCTCTCCTCGACACTCTGTCGTGACATCCAGGCGCGCGTCTTCGGCAGGTCGTACTACCTAGCAGATCCCGACGAGCGGCAACAATTCCTGGACAATGGCGGCCACGACAGCACAAAATGCCCCCTGGTATGTGCAGTGGCTGCGGAAGTCGCAGTGAGAAACATACTGGCTCTTACGCCTCCCACACGGGGAGCAGATTCATAGCCCGCTTTACTTCGCTGAGCGTCTCACGTGCAACTCGGCGGGCGCGATCAGCGCCATCTATCACAACTTCTTTGACGTAATCGGGATGCGCTTCAAGTTCCCTCCTGCGCTCACGAAACGGACCAAAGAACTCGATGACGCTGTCGGCAAGCATCCTCTTGCACTGCACACAGCCTATCTCCGCATGCTTGCACTGATACTCGATCTCCGCCAGCTTGTCTGGAGTAAACATACGGTGGAGTGTATAGATGTTGCAGACCTCCGGGTGTCCAGGGTCGCTCCTTCGTACTCGCGCGGGGTCGGTGAACGCACCGCCTATCTTCTGGCGTATCTCCTCGGGCGAGGCGGCGATCTCGAGATAGTTCTGAGCACTCTTGCTCATCTTGTCGGTGCCGTCGAGACCGACAATCATGGGGAACTCAGTCAGTTTCGCCTGTGGTTCTGGGAAGACTCTTCCGAAGATTGAGTTGAAGCGACGCACTATCTCGCGGGCCAATTCAAGGTGCGGCAACTGGTCTTCGCCAACCGGCACTACTTCACCTTTATAAAGCACGATATCTGACGTCATCAGCACCGGATAGCCAACCAGGCCATAGTTGACATTCTGGGGATGCATCCGAACCTTCTCCTTGAAGGTCGGTACCCGCAGCAGCCAGCTGAGAGGCGTTACCATGCTAAGAAGTGTATGCAGTTCCATAACCTCGGGTACGTGTGATTGAACGAAGACCACGCTCTTCTGCGGATCGATTCCTGCCGCAAGCCAGTCGAGTACCATGTTGTTTATGTCTTCTTGCAGCGTGACGGTGTTCTCCAGTGTCGTCAGGGCGTGGATGTCGACGACGCAGTAGAAGCAGTCGTACTCCTCCTGCAGTGCGATGCAGTTCCTGATGGTGCCAAAGTAATTACCGATGTGCTGGCGACCGGTGGGCCGGAAGCCGGAGAACACGCGTTTAGCCATCAGGGTTGCGACCTTCCTCCAGATAGATAGGGAAAATGGTAGCGCATACCGGATTCGAACCGGTGATCTCCGCCTTGAGAGGGCGGTGTCCTAGACCGCTAGACGAATGCGCCACCGCACATAGACTGGAGAAACAGTGTAGTGTGTGAAGGAATGCAGAGTCAAGCCAGCGGAAGGTGACGCTGTCCTCCGGGTGGCACTGCCTCAACAGCGGCCCCCACGAAAGCAGCAAACAGAGGATGCGGCCTGTCGGGTCGCGACTTGAACTCAGGATGGAACTGACAGCCCACCATCCACGGATGGCCGGAGACCTCCGCAATCTCAACAAGCCGGTTATCCTCTGAGACTCCGCTGAACACGAGCCCACATGCAGCAAGGCGTTCCCGATAAACGTTATTGAACTCGAACCGGTGCCGGTGCCGTTCGCGAATCAGGTCTACACCATACGCGTCTGACGCCTTCGTACCCGGCATGAGTCGACACGTGTAGCTCCCCAGCCGCATGGTCCCACCCATACGCTCAAGGTCTCTCTGCTCCGGCATGAGGTCGATAACAGGATACTCCACGCCTGGATCGAATTCCGTTGAGTTAGCCGAAGTGGTACAGAACGCAGTGCGGGCGAACTCGATAACCATCACCTGCATCCCGAGACACAAACCGAGGTACGGAATGTTGTTCTCTCTTGCATAGCGCACCGCAACCACCATACCCTCGATCCCACGGATACCAAATCCCCCTGGTACGACTATGCCCTGCGCCCGCGCAAGCGCGGTGGAGACGTTCTCCTCAGTCAGTTGTTCAGACTGCACCCAGAAGAGATCGAGTTTCCGTCCGTGGTACAGCGCCGCGTGCTTGATAGCCTCGCGGACGGAGAGATAAGTATCCTCCAGTTCAACGTACTTGCCGACGAGGGCGATTGAAACCACCTCTTCCGACCCGTGAATCCGACGCACGATGTCTTCCCACGCAGCAAGATCAGCGTCGACGTCGGCGAAACCGAGCATCTTAGCAACCTTGCGACCCATGCCTGCCCCTTCCAAGATGAGTGGCACTTCGTAGATGCTGTCGGCTGTCTCGAGAGGTATCACCGCATCGGAAGCCACATCACAAAACAGGGCTATCTTTTCCGCCAAGTCAGGCTGCATTGGATAGTCGCTCCGACATACTATTATGTCCGGCTGTATGCCCATGCTGCGGAGTTCACGGACGCTATGTTGTGTCGGCTTGGTCTTCAGTTCGTTAGTCGACGCGAGGTGCGGCAGGTACGTCACGTGGATATAGAGGACATTGTTCCGGCCCACTTCCTTGCGCATCTGCCGGATCGCTTCAATGAAAGGCTGTCCTTCGATATCGCCGACGGTGCCGCCAATCTCGGTTATGAGTACATCGGCCTGCATCTTCCCGGCACAGTCGAGGATAGTACGCTTTATCTCGTCGGTAACATGCGGAATCACCTGAATAGTCCCACCCAGGAAACGCCCCTGTCGCTCCTTCTCAATGACAGAGCTGTAGATACGCCCAGAGGTGGCATTGGCAACGACGGAAAGGTCGACCCCGATAAAACGTTCGTAATGACCAAGGTCAAGGTCGGTCTCCGCGCCATCCTCAGTCACGAAAACCTCGCCATGCTGATACGGAGACATGGTCCCAGGGTCGACATTGAGATATGGATCAAGCTTCTGTACAGCAACGTCGATACCGCGAGCCTTCAAGAGTGTACCGATGGATGCGACAGTGATTCCCTTGCCGACCGAACTGACAACGCCACCGGTAACGAAGATATGCTTTGCCATTACGTGCGATTGCGTGCGGCGGGGAAAGGATTGCTTCACGGCATTATAGGTATGGCATTTCCACAGTGTCAATCAACGGATGGCGTGATTCATCCGTCCGGCAGCCTGAGTGTACGGAAATCACGGGCTCATTAATTGCCGGTCAAACAACTTAGCATTTCCTTGACTCAATGTTGATAACATGGTAGCGTATGAGCGGCTAATGGTTGCCGTTTGCCGTATAGAGTCGCTGCTGAACTGGAATGATCAGATGAGAAGGGTAGTTGTGAGAGAGGAATTCTGTATCGGTTGTGGACTGTGTCGCCTCCAATGCGAAGTGTACCATGCAGGACGTGAGGACATCGTCAAGGCATTTAAGAAGAATAGGACCGCTCCAACGGGAGGCATACGTATAGAGCAGTCCGGCATGCATTGTCTCTCCGTTCGGTGTCAGCATTGTGAGGATGCGCCATGTGTGGAAGCATGTCTCACCGGTGCCCTTCATCGGGACGAGGAGAGCAGACTCGTCCTGATAGACGACAACAAGTGTATTGGCTGCGGGACATGCATGCTCGTCTGTCCCACCGGTGCCATCTCCCGTGACGGAGAGACCAGCAAAGCCGTCAAGTGCGATAGTTGTATCGACCGTGATGTGCCAAGGTGCGTCAGCGTCTGCCCAAACGCGGCCCTCGTCGTCACCGACTCGGTTTTCTCATCGCCGCAACCAGCGGCAACCGCTTACCGTCAGCCAATTCTGATATGATTTGCCGCAGAGTCCAGCAAAGGAGGTTTTCGCGATGAATCTACGGCGACCAAATGCAAATGATGCGACTCGCACGGCCAACAGGTCGCGCAGCGTCGTCCCCATGAGCGGCCTCTGCTCAAGGTGTATCGACGGATGTACCGGCAATTGCGAGGTCTTCAAGGCCACGTTCCGCGGCCGCGAGCTCCTATATCCGGGGCCATTCGGGGAAATCACCGCCGGTGGCGACAAGGACTATCCAATAGACTACTCGCACTTCAACATCCAGGGATATGCCTTGGGCGCGGATGGTCTGCCTGAAGGTGTTACGGGCGACTCTGACTCCGCCATCTTCCCTGCTGTCAATACGGAAACCGCGTACGGCTGGGACAAGAAGGTGAAAATGCGCGTTCCTGTATTCACGGGCGCACTCGGCTCGACAGAGATTGCGCGCAAGAACTGGGAGCATTTCGCAGTAGGCGCGGCCCTTGGTGGCATTACCATCGTCTGCGGCGAGAACGTATGTGGCATCGACCCCGCGCTTGAACTGGATGCCAATGGCAAAGTTGTCAAGGCGCCCGACATGGACAGGCGCATCGAGATCTACCGCCGCTACCACGACGGCTATGGCGAGATCCTCGTGCAGATGAACGTGGAGGATACCCGCCTCGGGGTCGCCGAGTACGTTCACAAGAAACACGGCCTCGAGACCATCGAACTCAAGTGGGGCCAAGGTGCCAAGTGCATAGGTGGAGAGATAAAGGTTTCAAGCCTTGACCGCGCCCTCCAGCTGCAGCAACGCGGCTACATCGTCACCCCTGACCCATCCGACCCGGTGAACCAGTCAGCGTTCCAGCATGGCGCACTCAAGGAGTTCGAACGGCACAGTCGAATGGGCTTCCTTTCCCATGACGGCTTCCTCAACGAGGTCAAGCGACTCCGTGACATCGGCTTCAGCCGCATTACTCTCAAGACCGGCGCCTACAGCCTCCGTGAGCTAGCCATGGCTATCAAGTGGGCGTCGGAGGCCCATATCGATCTGCTAACCATTGACGGCGCTCCCGGTGGAACAGGGATGAGTCCATGGCGCATGATGGAGGAGTGGGGTGTGCCGAGCCTCTACCTCCATGCGACCGCCTACCACTTTGCGAAGCGCCTCGCCGATAAAGGGCAGCGCGTTCCCGATATCGCCTTTGGCGGCGGCTTCAGCAGCGAGGATGGCATTTTCAAGGCCCTCGCCATGGGTGCCCCATTCGTCAAGGCGGTCTGCATCGGCCGTGCCATGATGATTCCCGGCATGGTCGGCAAGAACATCGCCAAGTGGATCGATGATGGGAAGCTGCCAAACACTGTGAGCCAGTTCGGCCAGACGCCTGAAGAGATCTTCGTCTGCTGGGAAGAGGTCAAGAAGCTGGTCGGAGCAGACGAGATGAAGAACATCCCGCTTGGAGCCATCGGCCTCTACAGCTACGTCCAGAAGCTGAAGGTCGGGCTACAGCAACTCATGGCAGGAAGTCGCAGCTTCAGCATCCCTGCTATCGGAAGAGAAGACCTGATGTCCCTGACCGAGGAATGCGCCAAGGTCACAGGCATCCCATACGTAACGGACGCATACAAAGAGGAGGCACTGGCTATACTCGACAGCTAGTCGCAAGGTAGAAAACTCCCTGCCGGAGGAGGTCTGCGTAGCGATAGCTCAACCCAATCTTCAGTCGAAGTACAGGAGATAGGCTATGTCCTACAAATGGAGGCCTCAATTTTATAGTGCCATCGGAGACGCTTCGCAGCTTCTCCGGCAGGACACAACTCCGCGAGTCACTGGACAGCGAACTGCTTCGCAATGACCTTGATGCACTTGATTTCACCGGACCCGGTCGTCCGCATCAGCAATCCCGGGTACGTGCGCAAGGTCGGCCAACACACGTGGATAAGAATAGGCGAGTCATCAGACCGCGGCGCCAACTTCCCAGTAAGCTGGGATACGACAGCGTCTGAGAACGGCGTGTATGGAGTCCCTGGTACGATGCATGTCTTCGTGCAGGATGGCACATGAGCACGCGGTCGCTCGACAGAACATCGTTCACGCCTTAGTGGAGAACTGAGCGAAGAACAGCACCTCAACCGATGATCAGCGTCATAGACTACGGGGCTGGGAACCTGCGCAGTGTACTCTCTGCTCTGCGTGCGGTTGGCTGTGAGCCGAGGGTAGCCGAGACACCGCGCGATGCGGCTGGGTCCACGGGCCTTGTGTTGCCCGGCGTCGGGAGTGCGGCGGACACCATGGAGAACCTGCGGCGCAGCGGCCTGTCCGACCTCATTCTTGACTGGATCGGCTCCGACAAGCCGTTCCTGGGCATCTGCATGGGACTGCAGATCCTTTTTGCCCGTTCGGAAGAGGGAGGAGACCAAGATTGCCTTAGCATCCTGCCGGGCCGCGTAGTCCGGCTGCCCGCAGGCCTGAAGGTGCCACACATGGGCTGGAACCAGGTCAGGTACTCGCAGTCGTGTCTTCTGTTTGATGGCATACCCGATGGCACCAATTTCTATTTCGTCCACAGCTACTATGCCATTCCGGATGACTCCTCAATCATCACGGCACGCACAGACTACGGGGTCGATTTCTGCAGCGCCCTGGCCCGGGGCAATCTCTTCGCCACGCAGTTTCACCCTGAGAAGAGCGGTCCGTCAGGCCTCCAGATTTACCGCAACTTTATAGCACACACGCGCCAGTAGAGACGGCGTCCAGCCGCAACAGGTAATCATGACAAAGAGATATCGATATGTTCTGATCGGCAATTCCGCAGGAGGAATTGCCGCCGCAAGGGCCATACGAAAGAGTGACCACGGCGGTTCGCTGCTAATGCTGTCCGATGAACCGTACGAGGCATACTCGCGACCGCTCACCGCAAAGCATATCTCCGAAGGCAAAAGCATCGACCGTATGAGCCTGGTCCCGCCTGGTTTCTACGCAGCACACGACATCGACCTCCGCAGGAACACCACGGTCATTTCGCTCGATGTGGAAAACCACACGATCGAACTGCACGATGGGCAGACAGTCAGCTACGAGCACCTGCTTCTGGCGACGGGCAGCACCCCCATCGTCCCCCCAATCGAGGGGAGCCGAAGGGAGTTGGTCTTCACCTTCACAACCTTCGATGACGCGGCCGCCATTGCCGGAGCCCTCGACTCAGTCGAACGGACTGTCGTTGTCGGTGGCGGCTTCATCGGGCTCAGCGCCGCTGACGCGCTGACGAAGCGCGGCACTCAAGTCACCATAGTTGAGATGCAACCTCATGAAGTGGTATGCTCGATAATGCAACCTCATCTCTAGTCGAGGGCGCGGCCCAGGCCGCGGGCGTGTCAGTGCTGACTGGGCGATGCGTCGCTTCCATTGATGGTTCAGTGCTGGCCGGCCCGGGCGTTTCCAGCGTGACGCTGGACGATGGGACACGCCTACCCTGTCAGATGGTAATCATGGCGGTCGGCGTGAGGGCGCGGACCGAACTGGCCAGTACGCAGGTACGCACCAGACATGGCTTCATAGTCGATGAGACAATGCGCACATCAGTGCCTGACGTCTTTGCCTGCGGAGATGCGACCGAGGTATTTGACTATGTGCGCGGAACAGAAAAGAGTAGTTGCGGTGTAGCCCAACGCAGTCGCCAGCGGGACCATTGCCGGGGTCAACATGGCAGGAGGGAACCAAACATACAGCGGTGCCACCACGCTCAATGCGCTGCCTTATTTCGGCCTGTCCATTGGTTCGGCAGGCGTCCTGGATGGCCCGGCGGACCAATGTCTTGAGACTGTAGTTTCCCATAAGGGTGCCACGTACCGGAAAGTCATACTTCGCGATGGCTACGTTGCCGGAATGGTCTTTGGAGGAGATACGACGAAGTGCGGGCTGATTTACAACTTGATGAGAAACAGGATACCGGTCCGCGAATGGAAGAACGCTCTCGTGAGCGACTCGTTCGGTCTTCTTTCGCTGCCACCCGAGCTATGGCAGGACAGGGTAACCGAGCCGTCAGAGTGCGTTGACTTCGAATGGGAGACGGCGTAAGCGGTGCACCTACACACCGTCAACAGATCAGGGCAGGAACATGAAAGATGTAAAGCGGCTCAATAACAGATATGGAGATGACAAGGTCTTCGATGGCTGTTTCATATTTATTTGGCGTCATGGACACCTCCGGTGGAATGGTGCCAGCGGATGTACCAGCCCGAGCGATAGCCCTGATGCGTGACAGGGACAACGGTCTTGGTGGCGGCTTCGCGGCCTACGGGCTGTATGGAGAACACGCGGACGAGTATGCGATTCATGCGATGTATATGAGCCGAAGGGTAAACGTCAGACCGATGCCTACCTGAGAGAGTATTTCACCGTCGGTCTGGCTGAAGAAATGGACGTCGGCCCAACAGCTTTGACTGGAGCCCCATGGATGTGGCGCTATTTCGCCACGCCGCGCGCGGACCGTGTCGGCGATGCAGACGAACGGCAGTACGAGGCCGACCACACGATGTACATCAACACGCGGGTACAAGACAGCTTCATTTTCTCAGCGGGCAAGAACATGGGTGTATTCAAAGGAGTGGGTCACCCGTTTGACGTAGCGCGCTTTTTCAGGCTGGAGCAGTACAGCAGCTACCTATGGACAGCACATGGAAGGTTTCCCACAAACACCCCCGGCTGGTGGGGAGGAGCGCATCCATTCAGTCTGCTCGACTGGACGGTCGTACACAATGGTGAGATCTCGTCCTACGGAACAAACATGCGCTTTCTCGACCAGTACAGATACGCCTGCTCGCTCCAGACGGACACGGAGGTCATCACGTATGCGGTCGACCTGCTGGTGCGGCGCCACGGCCTGCCGATGACCGTGGCCGCCCGTGTGCTCGCAGCGTCGTTCTGGTCGGAGATGGAATTCCTGGACGGAAGAGAACGAGGAATCGTAGAAACACTTCGCATAACGTACGGAGGATTCCTCCTGAACGGCCCGTTCACGGTAATCATCGGACGGGAAGGTGAAATGGTAGGGCTGACCGACCGGATACGGCTGCGACCGCTTGTGGTCGGGACCAGCGGCCCCCTAGTGTTCCTCTCCTCAGAGGAATCTGCGATACGGCTCGTATCTCCCGAACTAGATGACACATGGATACCGGTCGGCGGCGTGCCGGTCATATCACGGCTCGGTGCCATGCCGCAGTCGGACGAAGCCAACACGTGGGAAGAGGTGCTGGCACGTGCTCACTAAACGCATCATCCCGTGTCTGGATGTGAAGGATGGACGGGTCGTCAAGGGAAAGAGCTTCGAAGGGCTACGAGATTCCGGCGACCCTGTAGAGCTTGCACGGCGCTACTACGAAGAGGGTGCCGACGAGTTGGTCTTCCTCGATATCACCGCAAGCAAGGAGCACCGCCAGACCATGGCGAAAGTGGTCGAAAAGGTCGCAGCGGTCGTATTCATGCCGCTCACGGTGGGGGGAGGGCTTCGCACAGTCGAAGACATGCGCCGGATGCTTCTCAGCGGCGCCGACAAGGTATCCATCAACACGGCCGCGGTCGCGGAGCCGCAACTTATCGCGAGAGCTGCCGACAGGTTCGGCAGCCAGTGCGTCGTTGTCGCGATTGACGCGAAGCGCGTACCTGACTCAAATCCACCCGCGTGGCGTGTACACACATACGGTGGAAGCGTCGCGGAGACACTCGATGCAATCACATGGGCACAGATGGCAGCAGCGCTCGGCGCAGGCGAGATACTGCTTACAAGCATGGACGCGGACGGCCACCGTGCAGGTTATGACATCGAACTGACAGCGGCGGTATCGACCTCGGTACCTGTACCTGTGATAGCGAGCGGCGGGGCCGGCTCCCACAAGGACCTCTACAACGCACTCACATATGGCAAGGCCGATGCCGTACTCGCCGCCAGCATCTTCCATTATGAGGAGACACGCATCGCGGACGCGAAAGCATATCTCGCCGCGCACGGCGTGGCCGTACGACTGTAGGATCTGCGTAGGAAGAGATATCTACCTCCAACATTCGTCGTAGACCGGAATCCAAATCGCTGCATCACCGTGGGATGTGCGTCAATCAGTGCACGTTCGATGTGCACTACAATGAAGAAGATGGGGTCGCGAGGAGCCGCGAGGAGAACTGCGTCGGCTGCCACAGGTGTGCAGCGTTCTGCCCGACGCACGCTCTGACGATACACCGGAACCCGCTACAGTTCCGCGCCAACTACAACTGGAGCCAGGGCGTAATAGAAGACATCCTGAAGCAAGCAGAGAGAGGGGGTACGCTGCTGACTGGCAGGGGAACGGACCCGAACTATGTCAATTACTGGGACCACCTGCTCCTCAACGCAAGCCAGGTGACAAATCCATCAATCGACCCGCTGTGGGAGCCCATGGAACTGCGCACCTACGTCGGTTTGAACTAGGTTGAACTCAACGTTCCGGGCGTCAAGCCCGCCGGGAGTTGAACATGGTCAAACGCAGTACCGTCTAGTGCATCCGCCGAAATTGACGCGCAGGCTCACCTACCGTGAGTTGAACCACGCACTCACAAGCCGCCTGCAATAGGGCGTGGGGGCTATAACAGTGCGCAACATCAATGGACAGCGGTACGTCGGCACAAATCTCAATGCTGATGTACAGCTCGAGCTTTGGGAGCACACTTAGCAACGACCTAGGAGCATTCATGAACAGGCTACGCATCGTAGTCCACGGCAATGGTCAGGACAGCATCGGTAACACGATGAACAGCGGCGAGATTATCGCCCACAGACATGCAGGTGACACGCTCGGGCTGGCGGCACGCGGCGGCACGATACGGGTGAGGGACGCCGCCAGGTGTCGCGCTGGCATACACATGAAAGAATACGGCGAAAGGCATCCGCTCATCGTCATAGGCGGCACGGCCCAAGACTTCATGGGTGAATACATGGCCGCTGGAATTCTCGTCGTGCTAGGATTGGTGTAAGGTGGCCCGTTACAGACCCACGCACGCTACGTCGGAACAGGCATGCACAGTGGCACAATATTCCTGCGGGGGATCATCGAAAGCCACCAAGCCAGAAAAGAGGTCGGCATAGCCACACCGGACACAGATGACATGAAGGTACTTGAGGGCGCAGTCAGTGCATATGCTTCGCATTTCGACGCGTCTGTCGACGAAATCCTCAGCGGACAGTTCGTCAAGCTGTTTCCTCTGTACCTCCGTCCTTACGGGCGCTTGTACGCATGCTAGCACGAGCGTTGACAGCAACGATATCAGCGCGCCTTGTCCTCGCCAGCGCAGACGCTTCAGCCGACCCGGGTCTCGTGGAGCAGATGCGATCACTCTCGCCATGCCTTATCGTGACAGAGACAGACGCGGAACAGCTCCATGCCGCACTCCACCCTGCGCCAGCCGTCGTGGCCTTGAGAGTGACCTCTTCTGACGAGCTGCCGGCTGTTCCACGCCTTATGAAGCAGATGGCAAGCAGCCCTCTGCTTCTCATTGTCGAGCACAACCTTGTTCATCTTGCGGGTACATTTGCAGCGTGGGACGACCTGATACTCTCGCCGGTTAACAATGCTGAGTTGCGCATCCGCATCGACCGACTCCTCAATGTAAGCCCAGCGAGTGGCAACAGAATAGTGCGTGGGGACCTCACCATCGACATCGACAGTTGTGAGGTGAGCCTTGGAGGACGCCTTATCGAACTCACGTTCAAGGAGTACGAACTGCTCAAGTTCCTCGCTGCAAACCCCGGGCGGGTCTACAGTCGCGAGACGCTGCTCAACCGCATCTGGGGCTACGAATACTACGGAGGCGACAGAACAGTAGATGTCCACATCCGTCGGCTGAGGAGCAAAACTGAAGATGCAAGTCATACGTTCATCGACACAGTACGAAACGTTGGGTACCGCTTCCGCAAGAATGGTTGAGCCTATCCGTGTGATCTGTGATCTCGGCTTCTGCAAGACGAGATGCAGACAGCTATCACGGCACAGCCACAGCAGTGGAGAGCACAGGACAGACCCAGTATAATGTCTATTGCACGACGTGTCAGGTGCACTTATGGGTGAAGACAACGGGTACGAGACTATAATCGGCCTTGAGGTCCATGCACAGCTTCTCACAAACAGCAAGATGTTCTGCAGCTGTTCTACTGAGTATCAGAATACTCCCCCAAACACACACGTCTGCCCTGTGTGCCTTGGCATGCCGGGTTCGCTCCCAGTAGCCAACCGCAGAGCCATCGAGTACGTGATAGCAACTGCACTTGCGCTGCACTGCGAGATACCGGAATACACAAGGTTCGATCGCAAGAACTACTTCTACCCCGACCTCATGAAGGGCTACCAGATATCACAGTATGATGCTCCGATCGGATGCAACGGCTGGCTTGACATCGAAGCGGGAGGCAAACGCAAGCACATCGGCATCACCAGAGTGCATCTGGAGGAAGACGTCGCCAAGTCCTTCCACGCAGACTCATACAGCCTTATCGACGTGAACCGCTCGGGCGTGCCACTGATGGAAACCGTGAGCGAACCAGACATCCGTTCTCCCGAAGAGGCACGCGAGTACCTAGTGCGTCTACGCAGCCTGCTGCGCTATCTCGGTGTCTCAAGCGGCAACATGGAGGAGGGCAGCTTCCGATGCGACGCAAACATCAGTGTGCGTAAAAGGGGCACAGAGCAGTTCGGCGCCAAGATCGAAGTCAAGAATATGAACAGCTTCCGCGGTGTCTATCGGGCGTTGAAATACGAGCAAGAGCGTCAGGTACGTGTGCTCGAAGAAGGTGGCTCGCTGAGACAGGAGACACGCGGCTGGATAGACGAGGAAGGCATCACAGTTGTGCAGAGGAGCAAGGAGTACGCGGATGACTACCGCTATTTCCCCGAGCCTGACCTGCCGCCGCTCGTGTTGTCGCGCGAGTGGGTCGAGGAGATCAATGCACGCATGCCCGAGCTGCCCGAAGTGCGTATGGCGAGGTATATGTCGATCTGCGGGCTCACGCGACAGGATGCGATGACGCTGATCGATACGCGCTCGCTCGCCGACTTCTTCGATTCGACCATCGCCCTCACGGGCCAAGCAAAAAGCCGTGCGGTATGCAACTGGCTGCTGGGCGACGTAAGCCGCCTTATCAACGCCGACGGCGTCGAGATATCCGACTGCGCGTTGACTCCTCAAGGACTCTCCGAGCTGCTGGACCTCATCGACACCCTGAATGACGACGCGGACATTGATGGCATCC
>CAZODZ010000008.1:0-36291 GCA_964578745.1 uncultured Dehalococcoidales bacterium
CCCGTAATGGCTGTCGAAGACGCGAACTTCGACGTCCACCCTGACGAGGGCCCCGTCGGTGAAGAGGTCTACCTCGAAGGCGAGTGCGATGACAATGACGAAGGGTGGGTCTATTTTGAGCTCATCCCTGGCGAGGACGAATGGATCAAGGTCCTGGATGACAGCGATGACTGGGATTTCGACAAGGAGATCGTGAACGAGGGGGAATCTAGTGAGTACGAATACTACGAGTTCACCACCGAGGAGTTCGTGATACCCGAGAGCCCCGGAGGCGTGCACCGCATCGCGGTTGTTAACGAGGACCTGGGCAACACTGCTGATGTCGACGAAGTCGAAGACGCGATGGAGGATGAAGACAACTTTGAAGTCCTCCCCAAGATCGAACTGGTATCCATCAACGGTGAGGACTGTGACCCTGATGAGGCCGAGGGAACGGCAGGCGCCGAGGTCGAGGTCAAGGGCACGGGGTTCGGCGAGGATGAGGAGGATATCCAGATCTATTTCGGCGACGACAAGATAGAGGTTGAGATGGTAGAGGAGGTCGACGCCAACGAGCTCGGTACATGGACGGGTACCTTCATCGTCCCACGCACGAGTGCAGGGACGCACGAAATACTTGCCGGGGGCGACGATACCGATGAGGATGATGTGATAGCGGCCTACTTCACGATCGAGCCTGGCATCACGGTCAGTCCTGCGAGCGGCACGGTGGGCAGCACGTTCACCGTGGCGGGAAGCGGGTTCGAAGAGAACGAGAATGACATCGTCATCCTGTTCGATGGTGATGTGGTCAGCTCAGCGTTCGACGCCGGCAGCGACGGCACGTTTGAGGTCACCGTGACGGTGCCTGAGGCAGCCATGGGTACGCACGACATCGATGCTAAAGGAGACGATACCAAGGCGTCTGAAGTAAAAGACAAGGAATTCGAAGTAGAGCCGAGCCTGGTGATGGAACCCACGAGCGGCAACGTGGGCACGCAGATAGAGGTCATGGGGAAAGGCCTTCCGGCGAACACGTCGGTAACGGTGACATACGATGGTGTCACAAAAGGGACGGGGACCACGAATTCGAAAGGTACGCTCGCCGGCATCACGTTCGCGGCCACTCACACCCAGAGCGTTCACACAACAGACCACACGATCGCCGCAACATTCGATTCCACAACGCTGAACCTCACCTTCGAGATAGAGTCGACACCTCCACCCAAGCCGGTGCCGGGCACGCCAGCCAACGGGACAAGGATCGGCCTTGTGGGCAACCAGACAGTCACTCTCACGTGGGGGGTCGTCGACGACCCGAGTGGAGTGACATACGGACTGCAGGTATCGGCAACGCCCGATTTTTCACAGGTGCTGATATCCAAGTCAGGCCTGGTTGCGCAGGGAAGCGCACTCATTGTCTCACCAACAGGCCCCGAGATGAGTTACACGCTGACCGAGTCCGAGGCCTTGCCGTACGGCACCTACTACTGGAGAGTCAAAGCGGTGGACGGTGCACTCAATGACAGTGGCTGGAGCGCGTCAAACAACTTCAAGGTCGGCCTCCTGCCCACGTGGGCACTCATCGTGATTATCGTGCTTGCGGCCATACTTGTGGGCGCACTGATCTACGTACTGATAATCCGCGACCGGGTGGGACTATACGACTAGTGACGAGATGACCGGAGCAGGTCAACTGGAGGAAAGAACATGAAACTTGCGGTCATTGGACTGGGCCAATGCGGATGCCGCATCGCGGACCACTTCGCGCGGATCAACCTGAAGGCACAATCTGAGAGGAAGGCGATCATTGCACCAATCGTGGTAGCTGCCAATACCGACCAGGCTGACCTAACGGGTCTGCGCTTCGTGAAGAATGACTACTCTCACCGCATCCTCATGGGCCTGAGGCAGACGCTGGGACACGGCGTCGGCAAGATCAACGAGCTGGGTGCACAACTGGCTCGCGAGGACGGGGACAAGATACTCGATGCGCTGAAGAGTGAGCGCCGCTTCTATGAGACACACGCGTTCCTCGTCATCGCCGGAGTGGCCGGAGGCACAGGCTCGGGTTCACTGCCTGTCATACTGCGAATGCTCAAGGAGCGTTACGTCAATAAGCCAGTCTACGCGCTGGCCGTACTGCCGTTTGAACACGAGCAATACAGCGAAGCGCGAAGCGTCTACAACAGCGCCACCTGTCTGAAGTCAACGTATGAAGCGGCGGATGCCGTCTTCGTGGTCGACAATCAGCGCTATGTGAAGAAGGACGCGAGCCTCGCAAACAACATGGAGAAGATCAACCGCATCATCGTAGAGCCTTTCTACGACATGATGTGCGCCGGCGAAGTAACCTCGCGCAAGTACGTCGGTGCACGGACGGTGGATGCCGGCGACCTCATCGCGTCATTCGAGGGATGGACAGCCATTGGCATAGGCCGGACCGAGCTGCCTGCCTTCCGCTTCCCGTGGGAGATCAACAAGAAGCGGTTCAGGGACAAGGCAACGGAGAGCTTCAGAGGCACGCAGGCGCTCGATGCCGCGATAACCGATCTTTCCATCGCGTGTAGCCCAGCCGACTCTGCGAAGGCTATCTACATCATGTCCGGGCCGGCGAAGGAAATGAACATGGACATGGTGAAGACAATCAGCGACTACATGGCTGAACTGGCCCCGAACGCCCTCATACGCGGCGGCGACTTCCCCGGCGAGAAACACTTCATCGATCTGACACTGATTCTGTCACAGCTCTCAAACGTACCACGTATCGCCGACCTGTACGAACAGGCAACACGGTACGCCGAGACACATCAGGGCCAGATACAGGACACGCAGGAGAAGATTCACCAGCTTTCAGAGTTAGGAAAAGAGCTTCCGCTTCTGTAGGCTGCCAGAGTAAACCTAGCGCGGGGGCCGGCGCAATGATTCGCTGGCCCCCGTTCTCTGTCCTAACCTATCTGCTGAAAGAGCGTCCCGAAAACCCAGCCAAGTGCCCCGCAGGCCGGAAAGGTCACCACCCACGTGATGACTATCCGCTGGGCGATGCTCCACCTTACTGCCGACGTGCGCCTGGTAGCACCGACACCCATAACGGCACTGCTCACGCAATGAGTGGTGCTCACGGGAATACCAAGGTGTGAAGCAACCTCGATGATCGTGGCAGCTGAAGCCTCTGCCGCGAACCCGGCCGAGGGTCGCAGCGTAGTCATCCGCATACCAACGGTCTGTATCACGCGCCGTCCACCGAGAAGCGTTCCGAGGCTGATCGCGCTGGCCGAGACAACCACCGCCCACAGCGGAATCTCAAACTCGGCGGTCCGTCCGAGAGCCAGTACTCCCATTGATATCAGCGCGATCGGCATCTGGCCATCATTCTTGCCATGGCTGTAGGCCAGAAACACAGCAGAGCCAACCTCGAATTTGCTGAAGATGGTACGCACAACCGCAGGCTTGGTCTTCCTGAACGCCCACAGGATGGCCAGCATCAGGATGAAGCCGCCGGTAAGACCAAGGAGCGGCGCAATACCAACGGCTGAGAACACTGTGCCGAGAACGGCCCAGTGGATCATCGACATGCCACCATACGAGAGGCCAGCGCCGACGAGAGCCGCGACAAGACTGTGGGTGAGGCTGATAGGCAATCCTCTGGCTGTGGCAGCCACCCCCCACACTATGACCGCCAGCACGCCCGCAAACACGATGCCCATCGTCAGTACTTCGGGACTGACTATCCCCTTGCCGATAGTCTTCGCGACAGCAGTGCCCGTGGCAGCCCCCAGGAATTCGGCAGTGGCAGCCATGGCAAGAGCAGTCCGAGGCGCAAGGTTGCGACTTCCGATGACGGTGGCTATTGAGTTGGCTGCATCGTTAGCACCGTTGACAACACCGAAACCAACGGCAGCCGCAATGACGAGGGCGAGAAGCAGGGACGAATCAGGCATGCTTCAGCACGATGCCCTCCAGAATATTCGCTACATCCTCTCCCAGGTCAGTCGCATTCTCAAGGTGCTGGTACAGCTCTCGCCATTTGATTATGTCGCATACCTCCCTCGTGCTGTCGAAAAGTGCCGCCTGGGCAGCGTGGTGAATATCATCGGCTTCGTTCTCAAGGCTGTTGATCTCGACACAGGCCCGAAGGATACCGGCGAATTTCTTACGGTCGCGCAGCAATGGCATAACCTCACGCAGTTTGTGTGCAATCGCAAGCACGATACGACTCAGCGCACGCGCCTCAGGCGTAGGTTCTCCCATCTTGTAGAGGACAAGCGTCCTGGCGGCGGCTTCGATGTAGTCCATGACTGAGTCAAGCGTGTGCGCCAGCTCTGCGATATCCTCGGGGTCAATGGGAGTGACAAAGCTTCGGTGAAGCCGCTTGATTATCTCATGGGTAATGCTGTCCCCATGCTGTTCATAGGCTTTGAACTCTCGCGCTCTGCGCTCGCGATCAGGCGAATCTTCCTCAAAAAAATCGACCAGTGCCTCTGCAGCCTGCACAAGGTTGTCTGCATCACTTTCGAACAGATCATAGAAGTGGGTATCCCGTGGTGTCAGGACAAATCTCGCCAAGCAGACCCCCCTTTCGAGACCGGAGCTCCTCAGTGGCCGGACTCGCTGAACCGCTGTACTTCGAATCGATAGAGCCGGACAGGTTCGGTAGGCCCGATGCCAGCCTTCATACGGCAGATTTCTATCTGTTGGTCGACCGACTCTACACCTTCCAGATCCGGAAGAAGAAGCCCTCGTCGAGCACCGCATTCGACTATTACTCCGTACTTCTTCGGGTCAAGAGCCTCCACGGAGTCGACGGGTTGAGGACGAGTCAGGATATCGACATTATAATCTAGTTGCCCCAGTTCTGACGATGACACCGGAGGGAATCGCGGATCACTTGTGGCAGCACTGATAGCATTCGCCACAATCTCCTCGGCTACATTCCGTCGCGTCGGCTCGAACGTACCGATGCAGCCGCGAAGCTCTCCATTCTTATGGATAGAGACAAACACGCCGGCCCTCTCCCGCAGTTCCGGCACGGTGGGCTCAGGCTGAACAACCACTCCGTCTCTCACGAAGCGCTCGACCGTCTCCCTTGCAAGCCTGACTACAGGACTGGTTTCATTCGCCATATCAGCCTCCACTGCATGACCATGCAGCACTCGCACACCCCTTCACGGGGCTACCTGCGCACGTTCAAATCGGCACCGCAGAAGGAACAACGGCCATCCTCCAAGCCAACAATGTCGACACCATAGCCAACGCGCCTGATGTTGGTGTTGCCACAGGAATAGCACACCGTATCTTCGTTGCCGCCGCCGGGCATATTACCCGCATAGACGAACTTGAGCCCGGCCTCACGGCCGATCCTGATCGCGCGTTCGATGGTAGACGACGGCGTCATCGGCACATCGCGAAGCTGATGCATCGGGAAGAACCGCGTCACATGCCATGGTGTGAGCGGTCCCAGTTCCTTCACCATCCATTCAGCGATGCCACGAAGCTGCTCGTCATCATCGTTGATAGTCGGAATTATGTTGGTAACCACCTCCACGTGCATCCCCCACTTCTCCTGGGCACGCACCGCCACGTCGAGAATGCCACGCCACTCCCACACGTTCGCTATCCGCCGGTATGCCGCATCTGAGAACCCCTTCACATCGACCCTGTACGCATTGAGCCAGGGGCCAATGGCATCGAGGGCTTCAGATGTCATAAAGCCGTTAGTCACATAGACGGTGTACAGCCCTTGTTCACGGGCAAGCCGCGCCGAGTCCAGCGTATATTCAAGCCAGATTGTTGGCTCGTTGTATGTCCACGCGATGCCAGCACAGCGGTGCTGCTGCGCCAGAGTAACCTGGTCTTCAGGAGAGAGATAGTGCGATTCCAGAGGCACCTCGGCACAGGAGATTTCCCAGTTCTGGCAATGAACACAATGGAAGTTACAGCCAAAGCTTCCCAGGGAAAGCACACGGCTGCCGGGATAGAAATGAAACAAAGGCTTTTTCTCTATCGGATCCGCGGCTAATGACGACACCTCCCCGTAGTTCACCACGTGCAGGACACCGTCGCGGTTCACGCGGACGCGACACACTCCTGACTTGCCCACACTGATACGGCAGCGCCACTGACACACGTGGCACTCTACCTGGCCACCTGGCAGTGCCTCGTAAAGCTGGGCTTCCCTGTCCATCGCATCCATTATATCGCCCCGCCGGCCGTAAGACCGAATTCGCGCCTCACAGACGCAGATTCCGGCCTATTTTCAGTCCGTCGACAACGTGACGGAACGATAGATAGACGCGCCCAACTTGACAGCGAACTTAAGACGCCAACAAGTGCTATATAATCTGACGGATGACGGTTATCGGTGTCACCGGCACCATCGGGAGCGGGAAGAGCACCGTCTGTGGCATTCTCAGCGAACTCGGCTGCACAACGCTGGACGCAGACAAGATCGCCCACCAGACGTACAGGCGCGGGACGAGGGTCTGGCAGTCCATCATCGACCACTTCGGCCCTCAGGTACAAAAGCCTGACGGAGCGATAGACCGGCGTAGGCTGGGACAGATTGTGTTCGCAGACCTTCAGGCACGGACATGGCTGAACAGCTTGGTTCATCCGGCGGCACGAAAGATTGTCGAGGGACGCCTCAAGAAGCTGAAGAGGCAGGGCGTCCGCTGCGCTGCAGTCGAAGCCACGCTGCTTATCGAGGCTGGATGGGCCGACCTCGTAGATGAGTTATGGCTGATCGTTGCATCGGAGGACACGGTCATTCGGCGCCTGGAGAAAGACCGCAACCAGCCAGCCGAATCAACCCGGTCCCGCCTGTCAGCACAGACGCCGGCAGAAGAGCATCTGCCACATGTAGATGCAGTGCTGTACAACGATGGCAACCTCAAGACACTCAGGTCACAGGTAGAACAACACCTGGAGAGATTGCGCAACAGGTAGAGGCCTCGCTATGGCCTGTCCACACGTACTTGTGTCAGATCCGCAATACCAAGCGGGCCCGGCTCGTAGCCTGTCACGTAAGGCTTCACAAGCACGTGGTTTGCGCCATAGAGCAACGGCAGACATGGCGCATCTTCTACCACAAGCCGCTCCGCCTCGCGGTAGAGTGCGAGGCGCGCTTCCTCGTCCATCTCCGCAGCAGCACGGTCAAGCAGGTCATCCAACTCGTGATTCGAATAACCAGAGATATTCATCGGCCCGTCGGAGCCAAACAACGTACCCAGGAAATTGTGAGGGTCCGGGTAGTCGGCTACCCATCCCATGGCGAAGGCCTCATCCTTCTCTTCGGGCAACTCGTAGACGTAAATGTCGGGCTCGAGCTGTCGCACTGTGACCTCGACGCCCAGGTTTTCCCTCCAGTCACAGATAACCGCCGCGATATAGTCGGTCACCGCGTTCGCGTAACCCGACGTCGTCAACTCTATTGGCGGCAGATTCTCGACCGAGCCGTAAGACGACTGCGTCAGCAATTCACGAGCGAGCTCCGGGTCAAACGGATAAGGGTCCAGAGAGGGGTCATATCCAGGCAGTCCCATGGGGAGGATGCCACCAGCACGCGTCACGCTGTCATTAAACAGTACGTGCACGATACGATCGCGATCAACCGCGTGACAGAATGCGCGTCGCACGAGAGGATCGTTGAAAGGTGGTGCATTCACATTGAACCCGATGTAGTACAGGCTGAGTTCCGGAGTTGACGTGAGTTGCTCGCTGAAGGGATTGGCCGGGTCGGTCGCCTGGTACATGTACGCCGGCGACACGCCGACAACATCTATCTGGCCCTGCTCATACAGAGACATGGGCACGCCCGAGAGGAGGTGGAAGTATACTGCCTCAAGCGAAGGACGCGGTCCGTAGTAATCATCGTTCCGTGCCAGCACAAGCAGGCTGCCCTCGTTCCATTGCTTCAGCTCAAACGGACCGGTCCCGTTCGGCTCACGCCACCATTCCGGGCCGGAAGATACAGTCGCCTCATCCACCACAAAGGCGGTCGGATACGTGAGCTTGTCCAGGAAGTACGACCGCGGCGAGTCTATCCTGACCTGAAGCGTGTAGTCGTCAACCACCGTCACACCGGCAAGCTCGGAGGCACGCCCCGCGAGCATCTCACGAGCGCCCACGATATCCCCCAGATACGTGGCTGCCGTCGTTGAGCCGGTCGAGGGGCTGCACGCTCGCTCCCATGAGTACTTGAAATCCGAAGCAGTGACATCGGCACCCGAATGGAACCTGACATCGTCGCGCAAGTGGAACGTATACACAGTCCCGTCGTCCGAGATGCTCCAGTCTTCCGCAATATCCGGCACCACCGCCAGGTTGCTATCCAGTCGCACCAGGCCGCTATAGATATGTTTAACGTAGGTGTGTGAACTCATGTCGCCGGAGATAGCGGGGTCCAGCGTAATCGGTCCCGCGTCCCACAAGTGCAGGACCGAATCAGACTGGAGTGGTACCAGTCCATCTCCTTCAGAGACACATCCGACAGCGGACGAGAGGACAACAGCCGAAGAGAACAGAACGAACAAGAGGGAGACAACGTACCGGTTACGTCCAGGCATTGGCATACTCCTGTTGCAGGGAGACACACCAGTCAGCGTTCAACCGGTCGAGGCCAACGCCATACACGCTCTCGAGTGCATGGTCGATCGTTGCACCGGCCTTGAACGTCATCAGCAGCTCATGCATCTTTTCGCTGCCGTACTCGTCCAGCAGGTACTCAACAATACTGTGGCTTTCAGCGTACGACAGATAAGCGTTGCTGGGGTCCGCAGAGAACGGACCGCTCAATGTGCGCAGCGTCAGCAGCCTATCGTTCTCTACCGCGTCCGCCAGGATAGCCTCGAACGTCGCCGATACCCCTTCCTCTCCCTCATTATGCATGGCTAATCCCTCATCCAGCCACGTCGGCAGGTGGCCGAAAGGACTAAAAGTCGCAGCATGGACAACCAGGTGCGTAAGCTCATGCCTGAGCGCACGCCTGCCCCACTCAAGGTCAGCTGGCCCTATCCCGATGGCGATGATGCCGTATTCCGTGAAGGCGACGCCGCCAGTCCATTCCTGAGGATAGACCATGGCCCGCCGCAGGTCGTCAGCGGAGGCGTAGATGTAGACCTTGATATGGCGCTCCACACGAGTGCCCACATCAGCCGCCAGCGCCTCGATGGCTTCCTCGCAGATATCCATGAGCGTAGCCGCAAAATCGTCGTCGCCTGCATACCAGTACAGGGTCAGGTCAGTCGACTCTAGTGAGCGCCATTGATACCGGTCATCCTCGAAGGCCACTTCCTTCGGAATAGTCTCGACTTCAACGCCGTCCGAATCGCGGACAGTCCACCAGTACGTCAGAAGCGTCCCTGGCGGCAGGCTTGCACGGCGCATATCCCATGTCCAGCTGGCGGCTACCGCCGGCCCGGGAGAAAAGCTCGGCCAGGCCTCGCTCGTCGTAGGCACGTGCTTCATCCGGTCGACCTGGTAGTGCAGGCGTATATCCTCGATATCCGAGGGCCCTTCGGCCTCGATGCTGAAGATCAGACGTGAGGGGAATTCGGCGACAACCGAGCTGCTGACCACAGACAGTGAACCGGGGGCTGATGAAGCCGGCACATATCCAACTGCAATCGCAAAGACTGCCAGCAGCGCACCAGTCAGAAAGAGGCGCTTCATGACTCCCCTACAAGTGACCTCAAGTACGCACTGATGAAATCGTCGAGTGCCCCATCCAGCACCGACTCAGCAGCGGAGGTCTCGTAACCGGTGCGATGGTCCTTCACCATCTTGTATGGATGCAGCACATAGCTCCGTATCTGATTGCCCCAACCTGCATCCACCCTCTCGCCCTTAAGCCTGTCCTGTTCCTGTTGCTTCTTTTCGCGCTCAAGCTCCAGCAGGCGGGCGTAAAGTATCTTGAGTGCCACCTCGCGGTTCTGGTGTTGCGAACGCTGACTCTGGCATGTTGCCACAATCCCCGTTGGAATATGAGTGATCCTCACCGCGCTGCTGGACTTCTGCATGTGCTGGCCACCGGGCCCGCTCGACCGGAAGGTATCAACACGCAGATCATCCGGCGATATGGTCAGATCAAGCTGTTCCTCAGCCTCCGGCAGGACTTCCACAAGTGCAAAGGACGTATGCCGCGCGTGGTCTGCATCGAACGGCGATAATCTCACAAGTCGATGGACTCCCCTTTCCCCCTTGAGGTAACCGTATGCGTGGTCACCGCGGATACTCAGGTACGCACTCTTGATGCCGGCTTCTTCGCCTTCCGAAACGTCGAGTGTCTGAGTCTCGTATCCGTTTCGCTCCGCCCATAAAACGTACATGCGAAGGAGCATGGCAGCCCAGTCCTGTGACTCGGTACCACCAGCTCCGGCATGGATATTCAAGAGTGCATTGTGGTCGTCATACTCACCCGAAAGCAACAACCTTGTTTCCTCATTCTCGAAACGCCTCCACAGGCTGCGAAGTTCAGAGGCGAGGTCAGTCTCAACAGAGGTATCTTCTTCAGCCAGGGCCAGTTCGATGACGTCACACAATTCACGCGCCTCTTTCTCCATCGAGCGCCAAGTATCCACGAGTCGCTTGCGTGAGGTGAGTTCACGCATCAACGCCCGTGCTCGTCCCTGGTCCTTCCAAATATCCGGGTCGGCCGCTTTCTGTTCGAGTGCCGCTATTTCACGTTCTTCCGCAGGAATGTCAAAGATGCACCATCACATCTGATAATCGGCGCAACAGTGCCTTAACATCTTCGCGCAGTTCGTGCATCGCAAATCCTCCCACAAACACAGGCCTGGCATGGGCTAAGAGGAGAGAAACTTTCCTGAAGCCGCAAGATGGGCCAGCCGGGTGGGTTCCGGAAGCCTGTATCTACTGGCGCAATGTAGCACCCAGTCGACAGCAGTGGCAAGATCAGTCTTATGTCCAATAGACACGTACACTGGTTTGACTCCGGCACGCGTCCTGAGTGCGACTCCCACGACGCGTCCATCAAAAATGATATCGGCGATAGAACCACGTTCGTCGGCGAGCGCCGAATGCTTTCCACAGAGAAGCGACTTCGCACAGCCGACCGTAGTGACGTCAAGGAACAGCCCCAGATGTGAGGCAAGTCCCAAGCCACGCGGGTGAGCGATGCCCTGCCCATCCACTATAACGACATCCGGCTGGTTCTTGAGAGCAGCACAGGCCTGAAGCACCACCGGTGCTTCACGAAAGGAGAGATAGCCGGGAACATACGGCCACGTTATCTCCGTCTCCACCGTGCGAACTTCTACCACGCTCAAGTCCCTGTACCTGAGGACAACCACCGCGGCACGGCCCCACTTGCGAACACGGTCGACACTCAAGTCCACGCCTGCAACAAGCCGCGGGTCCCCCGAAAAGGAGCGCGACCCTGCCACTCTCGCGGCGAGGTCGCGCTGGATACCCGCAGCTTCGGACACCGTCACGTCCCAGCTATGAAGCGGGTTTACGTGCATGCTATCTAGAGCAGGTTAATCTCCTGCAATGCAGCCTTGACTTTCTGAGCGATTTCAGAAGAGACGGGCGTATACGGTAGCCGTGGATAACCGGCATCGACCCCTCTGAGCTCGAGAATGGCATGGCACGTGGGCACGGTGGGCCCAAATTTCGTTATCTGGCGGACGCGAAGCGCCAGCTCCTGGGTCTCCATCATCTTCTTTCTGTCCCCGCTGAGGTAGTCCTGATAGAGCCTGGCCATCAGGTCGGGGTACACATTCCCCAGTCCGGTGACAGCAGCCTGGGCACCCGCATCAAACGTGGCGACGAGCATGGCCTCGGTGCCGATGATCAGATTCACCTCCGGATGATCCTTGAGCGCCATCCTGGTGTGGTAGTAGTTCACTATGTCGAACGTGCTGTCCTTAACACCGGCGAGTCCGTCGTTCACCAGCTTCTCAATGGTACTAATCGACACCGTGTTACCGGACAGCTTGGGGTTGTTGTACAGGAAGACGGGGATATTTACTGCATCGAGAATTGACTTGAAGTGCACATAGATGCAGTCCTGGCCATACTCGTTGTAGTAGGGAGTAACTGCACCGACGCCAGCGGCGCCTATTGACTCGGCGTGTCTGGCGAGGTCGACAGTATTCTTCGTGTCAGCACAACCCACATGGACAATGACGGGAACACGGCCATTGACCTGGTCAATGACGATCTCGGCGGTTCTCTTGCGCTCGGCGATGGACATCATGGGGCCACTGCCGTAGCTTCCCACAGGATAAAGGCCCTGAACATGTGGCACAATGAAGTCGACCATGTTCCTGATGCCCTTCTCGTAGATCTCACCATCCTTCGTGAACGCAGTCATCATTGGCGGGATAATTCCGCGGAAGTCCTTTGCTCTCATCTTGTAGCATATCCTCCTTATGTCATGTGCCCCCTCTGGGGGCAGCATACTTTTATCGTGAAGGTTCTTCCTTGCCCTCAAGGAACGACTGAAGTTCAGCGAAGCTGGGACAGGCGTGGAAAGGGCCGTACGACATCGTATTGAAGGCACCAACGGCATTGCCCCAGCGGACGCACGTCTCAAGTGGCTGATTCATGAGAAGGCCTGCAGTGAAACCTCCTACGAAGCAGTCTCCTGCTCCCATGGCGCTCATGTATTTACCGAGCCGAAAGCCCGGCATATGCTGCGGCTCCTGCCCTGCAGGCGCAAGGATCGCACCGCCTGCGCCGGCCTTGACGATCAGTTTCTCGATTCCAAGAGAATGGGCCTTCTTTATGGCAGCAGAGGTCTCGTCTTCATCCATTATCAGCCGCAGTTCGTCCTCGCCAGGCAGGCAATAGGTCGCCTTCTGCATGAGCGGAATAACCAGCGCCCGGGACTCCTCGGCCGAGGCCATCGTAAGCCTGAGATTCGGGTCGAAGATGACGTCGCGATTATGCTTCAGGGCCACATCGAACATTTTCTGCACTGCCTTGCGGGCAGAATCGCTCACATACAACATGATCCCTTCGGGATAGATATACTTCGCCTGCGAGAGGTATTCCTCGTCGACATCTTCAGGGCAGACGTTGGTAGCGGCAGAAGTGCTTCTGTAGAAGTAGCATTTGAAGTTCGCCTCAGGCGAGCGCCGCTCAACGAGAAACAGTCCTGTTGGTTTGCTGGAGTCGACGCGGACGTGCGAAACGTCCACGCCCTCGCCACGAATCCATCTGACGACAAAGCGACCCAGCTCATCGTCTCCCACACGCGAGAACCAGCCTGTCTTAAAGCCAAGGCGGGCCACCGCAATAATGAAGTTGTCCGCCGCACCCCCCACCCATTTCTTGAAGTCCTCTGCTTCCCTGAGAGGACCGAACTGCTGGGCTTCGAAGGCAACCATCGTTTCGCCCATGGCGATGACATCATACATAGCACGACAATTATGCGGCCAAGTTGGTTGAACCGTCAACGAGTTACGAACGGAGGCGAGCCTTATTACGAACAATTCCAAGACGCGAGGAAACCATCCGGATACTACCATTGCCCATCATAATTGACGATGGTATACTCCAGCGATAGAGTATTGGGCGGCTGCAGCTGCCTCTTCAGATAGATCCTGATGAGTAATGTGCCAGACCCAGTGACCTGCTTTTTTGCGCGGTTCAAGGAGTTGTTTCTTCCAGCCCGTTATCCCGCACTGGGCCCGAGGCCCAGATTACCGCGAAGGAGAGTGCTATGGCGACTGATATAAGCCGCGGCGTCAAGGCGATGGAGGAGGAAGCCGCTCGCATCCTCGAGGAAGCGAAGGTCAAGGCGAGCGATATTCTCCAGAAAGCGCGCGAGGAGTCCCGCAGCATCGCGAACTCAGAACTGCCACTTGATGATGTGAAGGCCGAATGCGCAAAGATCGTGGACGATGCCAGAAGGAAGGCGGAGTCGGAGGCGAAGGCAACTGAAAAGCGGGCGGCCGAGATCAAGTCGAGCGCCAGCAAGAAGGTTGATGGCTACGCCAAGTTGATGGTCAGTATCATCACTGGAGAGAAAGCGGCGTAATGGGCGCGATCGTCAACACCCCGGAACCCATGGTTCGCATGCGCGTTGTCACAACGCGGGATCGCACTTCGCAGACGCTCAATGTGCTCCAGCGTGTCGGAGTTCTCCACGCAGAAGAAAGCACCGAACTTCAGCCGATTGACAGAGAGGCTATAGAAAAGGAGCGTCGCAGGGTCAGCGAACTTCTCACCAGTATTCAGGACGTCCTCAACTACGCGTCGGTCGACGAAATGGTAAAGGTGAAGCAGGAAGTAGACGTATATCTGACACGTCCGCTTGAAGAAATCGGTGAGGAAACAACCCGTCTCTGTACGAAGCTGGGGGCAATGCATCAGCGGGCGGAAAAACTCAGGCAGGAGAAGGAACAACTCGAGGAAGCAAAGACGGCAGTTGTCGGCCTGGCATCGCGCCTCGATCTGACCACCGCAGATCTCAATTTCACCGGACAGCACCTGTTCTCACGGCTCATCGCCCTGCCACGCGAGAGCTATCTGGCAGTTGGGACACAACTGGAACAGATGGTGCTTACCTACGTAGCCGTGGAAGCAGAAGAGTGGACCTATGTCCACGTGATCGCCAAGACAGACAACGCAAACGCCGTTGACGCGTTCGTGGCAGACAACGGCGGACGGTACCTGCAGATTCCGGGCGGTGGCGTCGCATTGACCGAATTCGCAGCCAAGGCCGACGAAGAAGCGGGCCGTATCGAGTCGGAACTCAGCAAGCTTCGCGCCGAGATTACGGCTGCGACTTCGGAGAGACTGGAGGACCTTGTCCTGCTGCGCGAAGCGCTTTTCGCAGAGAACGAGCGCCTCGCGGTCCTCGAGAAAGCGTGCGAGGCGCAATACGTCACCCTCATTGAGGGCTGGGTACCTGAGTCAGCGGTGCAGACTGCAATCGGCGATCTGAAAGAAGAGATTTCGTACACCTATATTGAGACCAGAGAGGCGAAGCAGGAAGAGGAACCACCGACAAAGATGCGCAACCCGAAGGCGCTGAGGCCTTTCGAGGTCGTCGTCAACCTTTTCGGGACTCCGAAGTATCGTGAATGGGATCCCACACCTATCATCGCCTACTCATTCGCCTTCTTCTACGGGGTCATGCTTGGTGATGCAATCTATGGCGCTTTGCTCATACTGCTGACAAGGTTCGTCCTGCCGAAGCTCGTCGACGACCCTCAGACGGAGGGATTCTGTCTGTTCCGGACATTACTGTATATAAGCGCAAGCGTAGCCGTAATCATGGGCGTCCTGACAGGCACATATCTGGGCGACTTCTTCGTCCGTTTCTTCGGAGCGCCCAACCTGGCACTGTCACAGGCTGTACAGCACGTGTACCTTGACACAATGACGTTCATCGTCGTGTCGCTTGCGATAGGGCTCATCCACGTCAATATCGGTCACACGCTGATGCTGATCCGCGGCATCAAGGAGAAGCAAAAGCATCTCGTAATCGGACGGATTGGCCTGTTCATACTCCAGATAGCCGGTATCCCCTGGATGATGCATTTCATCGGATCGGACCTGCTGCCGCTTGCTGAGAGCACGTACTCCATACTGCTCTACATCGTGCTCTTCAGCGTGGCCCTCATCGTCATCGCCTCACTTATGGAGAAGGGCCCGTTCCTTGGCAGCATTTTTTGGATATTCGATATAACGGGTATTCTGGGTGATGTCATGTCCTACGCGCGGCTTGCAGGCGTAGGTCTTGCCACCTACTTCCTGGCATACTGCTTCAACCTGATGTCAGAGTTGGTTGCGAACATGCTGCCAGCCGGCATCATCCGCATCGTGCTAGGTACGCTTGTGATGATCATCATCCTGCTGTTCGGCCATGTACTTAACCTCGTACTGAGTTCCATCACATGCTTCGTCCATTCGCTGCGGCTATGCTTTGTTGAATTCCTGTTCAAGTTCTACGAAGGCGGCGGCCGACCATACAGACCTCTCAGGCTCAGGAAACGGGAGGTGATTCCGGTGAGGGCCAAAGCATGAACGAGGTGACAGGACTATGCTCATAACTGCGACATCACTGGCAACACTGGGTGGTGGCATTGCCCTTGCAGGCGGGCTAGCAGGTTCGTCCCTCGGCATCGCGATAGCGGGAGCTGCCGGCGCAGCGATGCTCGGCCAGGACTCCAAGCAATTGCGGAACGTCATCATTCTGGCCGCTCTTCCAATGTCCCGTGCATTCTATGCGTTCATCTTCCTGATATTGGTAACCACCACCTCGATTCCGGCGATTACCGCGTTGGCCAACCCCACCGGTGCTGGATTGGCCGTGTTCGGAGTTGGAATCATGGCAGCTCTCGCATTCGGAGTGTCGGGAGCCTACCAGGGATCGGTGTGCGCTGCAGGCATCGCCGGGCTGTCCAAGACCGGTGGGCGTATACTGACGAACGCCATTATGCTCGCAGTGTTCGTCGAGTTGCTTGCAGTGCTTGGTCTCGTATTCAGCATAATGGCCCTCAGCATCCTGGGGCTGATGTAGTACCGAAATGAGAAACCTGAATTCGGAGGTGTACGATGTTGATCAGTCCTGAATCCCTCGCCGTGCTCGGTGGGGCGATTGCGCTTGGTGGAGGTCTGGCGGGATCGTCCATAGGTCTCGGATGGGCTGGCTCGACCGGAGCGGCGACTCTGGCCGAAGAGCCCGGGCAGCTCAGAAACGTCATCGTTCTCGTATCACTGCCAATGACGCAGACGTTCTACGGACTCATCATCCTGATTCTTATTCTGACAACGGTCATCCCCAACCTTTCCACAATGGCGAATCCTGAGGGAGCCGGCTTCGCCGTGTTTGCATGTGGCCTCATCGCGGCATCTGCAGAGCTGGTATCTGCAGCATACCAGGGCGCCGTATGCGCATCCGGCATCTCTCTTCTCCCCAAGACCAAGGGGGGAATTCTTACGAACGCGATGATGCTTGCAGTGTTCGTCGAACTCCTGGGCGTACTCGGCCTCGTGTTCACCATCATGGCGCTCAGCATGCTGGGACTGTTCTAGGGCACCGCGAATGAGGAGCTGACAAATGCAGAACATCAGCGAAGCTGTAGTCGACAAGGTACGGGAAGAAGCCCGCGCCATCGTCGAAGAGGCAGAGGAAGAAGCCAGGAAGGAACTTGAAAGGGCAAAAGGCCAGCGCGAAGCGCGGTTTGAAGCCGAAAAGCGACGCCTTCTAAACGACGCGAGAGAAGAAGCAGCCCGCATCGCGGCTCAAAGCGCGATGCAAGGCCACCAGAAGACGGCCGCAGCCAAGGCGGAAGTAGTTGACGAGATTGTCAAGCAGGCACGCGCAGCCATCAAGAAAGTAACGACGAAGCCTGAGCTTCTAGCTTACCTTATTGCCGATGCCATTGACGGTCTCGGAGAGAACAAAGGAAAGGTTATTGTGCTCGTCTCTTCCAGAGACCTTGCGATGGCGAAAGACATCGTGAAGAAAGACAAACGGCTCGCCTCGGTAGTATCTGAGGTTGCCGAGTGCGACTGCGACGGCGGAGCCATCGTACAAAACGAGTCAAAGACCGTCAGCGTCGATAACACGTACACAACCCGGCTGGAGATGCTCCTGCCACGCATTCTGCCCGAAATCAGCAAGGAGTTGTTCTGACGATTCTGACGTAAGGAGCGCATGGTGCTCGACCCACGATACGCATATATGTCGGCATACCTCAAAGCAGAGGAGCCGAAGACAGTCGGAGGGAGTCATATCGAGCGGCTCTCGCGCACAAACAACGTGTCAGATGCTCTTGGCGTCATACGCGAGACCGATATCGGAGGATACCTTGAAGGAACCACAATCCGTGGCTTCGAGGACATTGATGCTGCTCTCTGGGGTTACCTAGCTGCCAAGATCGCACATCTCGACGCCTTCAAGTATCTGCCAGGCGATATGCGCACGGTCATACGGTCACATGCTGTCAAGTACGACGTGGCAAACGTGAAAGCAGTGCTTCAGTCCATCGTCACCGGCGAGAAAACGCCGTTAATCCCACTCGGCACCATACATGACGCCGGTTATCTCGAAGAGCTCGAGGGGAGCGAATCCGTCCAGGACATCGCTGGAGTGCTGACACAGAGCCAGTTGCCAGCGTTTGTGCCACATGTGAAATCTTACGATATCTCGGGTGGCCCAAAAGCCAAGATTGCCATCGAGGCTGCACTCGAGAGTGAGTACTACCACAGCCTGCTCAAGACAGCTCGTGGCCTTCGAGAAGGCTCTGTCCTCATGAAAGCATACGGCATGGTCATTGATCTTGCGAATATCGCCCTTGTCTGCAGGGCAGTGGTTGAAGGCATCGGTCCAGCAGCCGGTGACTATCTCATTTCGGACGGCTACATTGTTGACGAGAAGACCTTACGGGACGTCCTACCTTACAAGCTACCCGACATCCCTCGGCGCATCGACAACGCACAGTACAGGGACATAACAAACGAGGTCGCAGCGGCCCACGAAAAGACGCGGTCCGTGACCGTCATCGATGAAGTCATCGAGAAGCACAAGTTCGCAACGCTGCGCGATCTTCTTTCACCGCGGGCGCTCTCACCACTTGTGATGGCGTGGTACCTGGTGTTGAAGGAGATCGAGCTGCGCAACCTAAGGCTGGTGCTGAAGGCCATCTATGACGGCGTCGCCGTGGACGAGGTCAAGAGGTATCTGCTGTTATGAGTACTGCTTCAATCAGGAACATGGACGTCGCCGTTATCGGAGACCAGGAGCTTGTAAGCGCGTTGAAGCTGGCTGGCGTTCGGAAGACGAGGGTGATCCAGAGCGAACGCACAGCCGCCGCAGATATACGCAAAGCGCTAGACGAGTACACAAGTGATCCCGATGTCGGCGTCATTGTCGTACTGGAAGAGTTCGCTGCCATGGCGGGCACAGGACTGGCCGAAGTCCGGCGCGGGAAGGGAATCCTGCCCGTTGTTGTGGAGGTGCCATCGAAACGAGGAACCAAGCATCCTGACGTTGTTGGCTACTACAAGCAATTCTGCCGAGAGTTCCTCGGCTTTGACATTGTTATCTAGGCCGGGCCCCTGGTTCACCGGGTCCCACCGGAGCAGTCTTAGGAGGTTACATACATGGGCAAGATCTGGAGAGTATCCGGACCTCTGGTAATAGCAGACGAAATGAAAGGCTCGCAGGTGTACGAAGTCGTCGAGATCGGCGACGAAGGCATCGTAGGCGAAGTCATTGGCCTCGAGGGCGATAAGGCTATTATTCAGGCGCACGAAGAAACGCTGGGACTCAAGACAGGCGAGGAAGTGCACCCCACTGGCCAGATTCTCAGCGTCGAACTCGGCCCCGGACTCATGGGCTCCATCTATGATGGCCTCCAGAAGTCGCTGCTCACACTTGTCGAGACGTCGGGCTCATTCATCAAGCGTGGCGTCAAGGCTGCGGCGCTGCCACGTGACAAGAAGTGGCAATTCACGCCAACCGTCAAGGTAGGCGACAAAGTCGAGTACGGTGACATCATTGGCACCGTCCCCGAGACCGAACTGGTCGAGCACAAGATCATGATTCCGCTCGGAGTGAGCGGTACAGTCAAGGAAATCAAGGCGGGCGAGTTCACGGTTGAAGAGACAATCGCCATTGTCGAAAAGGACAACAAGAAGCAGGAAGTCACCATGATGCAGAGATGGCCTGTGCGAAAGCCGAGGCCCTATCTGCGCCGCCAGAATCCCTCAGGCCTTCTGACCACCGGAATGCGCATCCTTGACTACATGTTCCCTCTTGCCCTCGGCGGCAAGGCTGCTATTCCCGGTGGCTTCGGAACAGGCAAGACAGTGACGCAGCAGCAACTTGTGCGCTGGGCTGAGACCAAGCTCAACATCTACGTTGGCTGCGGCGAACGCGGAAACGAGATGGCGGACGTGCTATACAGCTTCAGCCAGCTCAAAGAGCCCAAGACAGGCAGGCTGCTGCAGGAGAAAGAGATATTCATCGCGAACACCTCCAACATGCCTGTGGTGGCGCGCGAAGCCAGTATCTTTGTCGGCGTGACAATGGCCGAGTACTACAGGGATATGGGATATAACGTCTTGCTTGTCGCCGACTCGACTTCGCGCTGGGCCGAAGCGATGCGCGAAATGGGCGGACGACTCGAAGAAATGCCCGGGGAGGAAGGCTTTCCTTCCTACATGGGGTCGCGACTGTCCGGCTTTTACGAGCGAGCGGGGATGATTGACTGTCTCGGAAAGCCGGAGCGCACGGGCTCTGTAACGATTGCAGGAGCGGTGAGCCCTCCAGGCGCAGACTTCAGCGAGCCGGTGACACAGAATACACTCCGCATTGTCGATGCGCTCTTTGCGCTGGACGTTGGCCTTGCCAACAAGCGACATTTCCCGGCTATCAGCTGGCTCACCAGCTACAGTCTGTACGTCGATGCTGTCAAAGACTGGTGGAATCAGCATGACAAGGGATGGGAAGAGACAAGGTCGGCTGCTCTCCGCATCCTGCAGCAGGAGGCGGAGTTGGAAGAGATCGTGCGCCTTGTCGGTCCAGAGGCCCTGCCCGACAACGACAAGCTTGTGCTACTGGTCGCGCGCATGATCCGTGAGGACTTCCTGCAGCAGAGCGCCTACTCCGATGCAGACACCTACTGCACACCACAGAAGGCAGGGCTGATGCTCAAGACCATTCTGAAGTTCCACGAGTTGGCCCAGGGCATGCTTGACGCGGGAGTGCCATACGATACCATTCGCAGTTCACCAGTCGTGTACCGGATTGCGCGTATGAAAGAGGTCTTCAACGAAGAATTCGCGGAGGCGACCAAGGGCCTCTGGGCGGAAATGGAAGACACGCTAACGGCTCGCAGGCGCGCCTAGGAGACGAGCTCAGTTTCGAGGCACGATAAGGAGGAACCCCATGGAGTTGTCAGGACTGTACGTACGGGAAGGCCAAGCCATCAACAAGGCTCAGGGCGCGTTGCTGGTTGCAGAGCACATCCCCGGAACAAAATACAACGAAATCGTCGACGTCAAGCTGAGCAATGGTGAGATCAAGAGCGGTCAAGCGATCGACATCAGTGAAGAAGCAACCATTGTCCAGGTTTTCGGTGGTGTGAGCGAGATCGACCTGAAAGGGTCGACGATCCGCTGCAAGGGAGAGACTCTCAAGCTACCCGTTTCAACGGACATGCTCGGTCGCATCTTCAACGGTATGGGCAAGCCGATAGACGGTGGCCCACAGGTAATCGCCGATGAATATCTCGACATCAACGGTGAGGCCATAAATCCTGCCTCACGCATGCCTCCTGCCGAATTCATTGAGACCGGCATATCGTCCATCGATGGTCTTAATGTACTGGTTCGAGGACAGAAGCTGCCTATCTTCAGCGGTTCAGGCCTGCCCCACAACCGCATCGCAGCTCAGATCATCCGCCAAGCAGCGGTAAAGGGCTCCGGCGAGAAGTTCGCAATCGTGTTCGGTGCCATCGGCATCAGCTATGACGATGCATCCTTCTTTATCAGCAACCTTGAACGCACAGGTGCACTGGAGCGCGCCGTCGCCTTCATCAACACCGCATCCGACCCGGCCATCGAGCGTATTTCAACTCCACGCTTGGCACTCACAGCAGCCGACTACCTGGCATGGAAACAGGACATGCATGTTCTGGTCATTCTCACAGACATGACCAACTACTGTGAGGCCCTTCGCGAGCTGTCATCCATGAGGGAAGAGATTCCATCGCGTCGGGGGTACCCCGGATACATGTACACCGACCTTGCAACGATTTACGAACGCGCGGGCAGAATTGTCGGGCGCGACGGCTCGGTAACCATCATGCCAATTCTGACTATGCCGGACGATGACATCACGCACCCGATCCCTGACCTTACCGGCTACATCACCGAGGGCCAGATCGTTCTGTCCAGAAACTTGGATCGCAAGGGCATCTACCCGCCGATTGATGTGTTCCTTTCTCTCTCCAGGATGATGAAGGAGGGTATCGGCCCAGACAAGACCCGGGAAGACCACAACAACGTGTTCATGCAGCTCTACGCATCGTACGCGGAGGGCATCTACCTACGCGAGATTTCGACCATCATCGGTGCAGACGCGCTTGGTGACCGTGACCGCCTGTACCTGGCGAACGCAGACAGAATGGAACAGCGGTTCATCGCACAGGGTGAGACCGAGAAGCGCACAGTAGAAGAGACGCTTGATATTGGATGGGAGCTGTTCGCGAAGCTGCCGGAGGAGGACTTGAAGCTCATCAAGGAGGAATACATCAAGAAGTACCTCCCAAAGAGCGCCCACGAATCGAGCGACAAGGGACAGTAGGGTTCGCATGGCTCAGATACTGAAAGTCCGACCCACCAAGATCGAGCTGGTCAAGCTCAAGCGAAGATTGAAGCTGTCGCAGCGCGTCCAGAAGATTGTGAAGGACCGGCTGTCAATCCTTACGATGGAGTTCCTGCAGGCGGCCCGCGACACGGTGAAGGCCAAGCAAGAGGCCATCGATGCAGTTGCGGCTGCCTACCGTGCCGTCACCGTGGCGAGCGGCTATCACGGTTATGTCGCCCTCCAGAAGGAACTCGCTGCAAGTGAGGCTGATATCAGCGTCATGGCTGGCCCGAGGAGTGTGGCGGGCGTAAAGATCCCATCCCTCGAACTCCACGAGCCAGCGGGCGGCCTGCGGGGGTACAACCTGGCGCAGACATCGTCACTCGTTGACAATGCATCAGATGCTGCACGAGAGGCCCTGCGCGCCATCATCGAGCTCGCCGAACTTCAACGAGGCCTCGAGTTGCTCGGCATGGAAATCAACCGGACCAAGCGCATCACCAACGCACTTGAGTACATCGTAATTCCAAATGTGCAAGCAACAATACGGTTCCTTCAGATGAAGTTTGAGGAACGCGATCGCGAGGAAAAGGCCAGGCTGAAGAGAGTCAAGGTCCTGCTGGCGCGACAGGAAAGCTCATAGGACAACATACACGTATGCTTGAAGACAACACAAAGTCGCGCTACGACACATTCCTCGAGGCCTATCTGAGCAACGAGTTCCGGCTGGTCAACTCCAGCCTGCCGCGGAACCGACGTCGGCTGTCAGAGCTCCTGATTGAGGACCAACCATCCGTGCTGTGCGCCGACGGAAGTCAGCAGCTCTTCAAACGTGCTGAATTGCAATATCTCGAACGGATACTGGACGAAGAGGAAAGGCGGGAATTGCTCCTGCCCATAATAATTGAGATGAGTGGCGATGGCACCGAGTCAGTCGTGCTCTGTTCCAGCAACGCCGAGTTGAAAGTGCTGAGCGATGTGCTTGAGATGGAACTCAGTTATGAGCGGCCGGGGCGCGTGCGTCTGTACAGGCCACAACTTTCGGTATTGCGCAGGAGACTCCGTACAACAACACAATATGCATTCTCGGCACGTGTGATTGCATGAACGTGCCACGTTGACAAAGTAGCGAGAAATAGAGGACAATAGCAGGTACTCATATGGTCAAGATACGATTACGCCGCGTAGGCAGAACACACACACCAATCTACAGAGTCGTAGTGGCGGATAGCAGGTCACCGCGAGATGGCAGCTTCATCGCGGTGATTGGCCACTACAACCCCCAGACAGAACCGGCCACGGTTATAATCGACCGTGAGCAGGCACTGCTCTGGCTCTCACGCGGAGCGAAGCCGTCCGAGACTGTCGCAAGCCTTCTGCGCAAGGCCGGGATTACCGCCGACACCAGTAAGCTCTCAGGCTAGCAGCCGTCATTCTTAGGGGAGATGCGATGAAGGAACTAGTAGAGTACATCGTCAAATCCATCGTCACAGATCCGGACAAGGTAAGCATCACCGAGGAAGACAGCGAAGAGGGCCTGCTTGTCAAGCTAGAGGTAGCTCCCGAGGACAAAGGGAGGGTGATCGGCAAGCAGGGACGCGTCGCCGAGGCGATTCGGACGCTGCTGCGCGTCAAGGCTGCGAAGGAAGAGACGAGGGTCAGGCTCCAGATCCTCTAGGCAGGCCGAGCCATACTAAGCTCCCCATCGTAACCGCACTTCTTGCACAGGATAGAGGGTGTTGTCGCCCTGACAACAACGGGGCCACCCCGATATGTTCAGACATATCCAGGTATATTAGAAGGAGGGTCTGTGTGGAACGTGGCGTCGTCTTCGACGCTGGCGTTCAGCTACAGACAGGCGCGCGATGGCACGGCGCAAGGCTGCCTCTGCCGTAGCGACATCGACCTCCGGCCCCCGTTCTTCGAGAAGCCGCTTTGCTCGCGCCTTCGCCTCCTCTGCTCTCAACACATCGATCTCCTCTGCATGTTCGCAGGCGTCGGCGAGGACAGTCACGAAGGCCGGAGTCACCTGAACAAATCCACCGCTGACTGCAAGATAGTGCTCCTCGTCATCGGAGCGTGCTATAAGTGCTCCCGGTTTGAGCATTGAGACAAGGGGCACATGTCCTGGAAGGACACTAATCTCTCCTTCGACCGTGGGCAACACGATGGTGTGGACATCTGACGACAGGACGGTACGTTCTACGGTAAGCACCTCAAGATGTATCCAAGTCATGATATCACCTGCTACATCGAGTGACGGAACCGCTCCATAGCCTCATCAATTCGACCAATCATCCAGAAAGCGCTCTCGGGCACATCGTCGTGCTTCCCATCAAGGATTTCGCCGAAACCGCGCACTGTCTCCTCAACAGGCACGTATACGCCTTTTACACCAGTGAACCTTTCAGCCACATGCAATGGTTGCGCACAGTAGCGCTGCAGCTTGCGCGCACGCCGCACCACGATGCGGTCGTCTTCACTCAACTCATCAATACCGAGGATAGCGATTATGTCCTGCAATTCCTGGTAGCGCTGAAGAGTCCGCTGCACGCCACGAGCAACGCGATAGTGCTCATGACCAACCACCTCGGGCGAGAGGATACGCGATGTTGATGCAAGTGGATCGACAGCAGGATAGATTCCAAGTTCAGCTATAGAGCGCTCCAGTGCTATGATGGCATCCAGATGGCTGTACGTCGCCACCACCCCCGGATCCGTGTAATCATCAGCCGGCACGAAGATTGCCTGAAACGATGTGATTGCGCCACTCCGTGTGGTTGTGATTCTCTCCTCCAACATCGCAATGTCGCTCGCCAGTGTAGGCTGGTAGCCAACGGCGGAAGGCATGCGCCCTAGCAGAGCAGAGACTTCCATATTCGCAAGTACGTAGCGGTACACATTGTCGATGAAGAGCAGCACGTCCTGGCCTTCAACATCCCGAAAGTACTCCGCCATGGTGACGGCGGTCAGTCCAACACGCGCGCGCACACCCGGAGGCTCATTCATCTGGCCAAAGACCAGCGAGGTATTCTGTATCACCCCCGAGTCGCGCATCTCCAGCCACAAATCGTTACCTTCGCGAGAGCGCTCACCTATGCCTGCGAAGACTGACAGGCCACCCCGCTGCGTCGCGATGTTATGTATCAATTCCATTATTATGACCGTCTTGCCAACGCCAGCACCACCATACGCACCGATCTTGCCACCACGCGTGAAGGGGCTTATGAGGTCAATCACTTTGATACCCGTCTCAAGTATCTTCGGGCTCGTGTCCTGTTCTTGAAGCGGCGGGGGGGCACCATGAATAGCCTTGCACGGCACCGAGCTATCAAGAGGCTCCAAGCCATCGATGGTCTCACCAAGCACATTGAAAAGTCTGCCGAGGGTACAGCGCCCGACAGGGACTTCAATCTGGCTGCCCAAGTCAACAACGGGCGTACCGCGACAAACACCATCAGTTGAGCCAAGTGCAATGCAACGAACCGTATTGCCTCCAAGGTGCTGTTGCACCTCGAGGACTACATCACCTGTTGGAGTGTGAAGTCTGAGCGCCTGGTGAATCGCCGGAGGCTGCTCACCATCAAAAGCGACATCAACAACCGTGCCAATGACCTGTACAACTCTGCCGTCAGCCATGAGACGCTCCAGTCCGCAGCGCTTCGGTACCACCACTGACATCGGATATCTCAGCCGTCACCACCGCTTGGCGGAGCCGATTCAGTTCGAGCGTAAGCTCCTCTCCAAGTTCCCGGGCACTGTCCGTCGCGTTGTGCATCGCCACCATTCGAGAAGAGTACTCGGACGCGACAAGTTCAAGATACGCGCGATAGACCTGCGCCTCGACAAAGCGAAGCAGCAAAGACTCAAGCAAGTCGTCGGCTGCCGGATCAATGACAAACTCAATACGTGCATGGGGCCGAGTCCCAGTCGTATCGACAGGCAGCAACTGCTCCAAGGCTGGGCGCTGGACCATCGTACTAACGAAGGCCGGGTAGGACAGATAGACAAGCCCCACCATTCCAGAGGTAAACATGTCAATCACAAGGCGGCAGAGTGGCATCAGTTCTGCCATGGAGGGCGCATCGCCCAATCTCGAGAAGTCTGCCACCAGATCAATCCCGTTGCGTAGCACGAAGTCGCGGCCCTTACGCCCGACTGTTACAACCCGCACGGGATCACTGTGCTCGAGCGAGTACCTGCCGAGAGACTGGTTCAGCCTAGTGTTAAGAGGGCCACAGAGTCCTTTGTCAGTCGTCATGTGGACAACAAGAGTGACTGGTGAGCCATGACCAGCAAGCAGTACATGTTGCCGCTGCATGCGCACGTCTCCGAGAAGGGCGCCGATCAGTTCACCTAGGCGAGACGAGTAAGGGCGTGCTTCCAACGCCCGCACTGCCACGCGACGCATGCGTGCACCTGCAACAACCTCCATGGCATGAGTAACCTTGGCCGTCTCACGTACACCACGGATACGTCTGCGCAGCTGCTGTCCGCTCTTCTGCATGGTTACTCTCGTGCCAACTCAAACTCACGGAGGACGTTGCTGAGCGCTTGTTCCAGCTCTATATTCCAGCCTTCGCTTGACTCCAAAGCCCGAACTAACTCAGGATGGGACGCATCGACGAACCCGTAGAGGTCCCGCTCCCACAAACGCACATCATCGAGTGGAACAGAGTCAAGAAAACCATTAGTAACCGCGTACAGAGCCAGCACTTGGTGCCCAAGTCGCACGGGCTCGTACTGAGACTGCTTCAACATCTCAGTGATTCGCCGACCGCGCTCGAGTTGTCGCCGCGCATCTGCATCCAGATCAGCGGACCCGAACTGGGCAAAAGCCTCCAACTCCCGGAACTGCGCCAGCTCAAGGCGCAGTGGCCCGGCGACCTTGCGCATAGCAGGTCGCTGGGCCGCTCCACCTACCCTGGACACAGACAGTCCCACATTGACCGCAGGACGCACACCGGCATTGAACAATGATGTCTCCAGGTAGATCTGCCCATCAGTGATGGATATGAGGTTCGACGGAACATATCCAGATATATCGCCTGCCTGAGTCTCCACCACAGGCAGTGCCGTCATTGAGCCTCCACCAAGTTCAGGAGACAGTCGCGCAGCACGTTCCAGCAACCTGCTGTGGAGATAGAAGATGTCACCAGGATACGCCTCACGACCAGGCGGCCTGCGAAGGAGAAGGGACAACTCGCGATAGGCCCAAGCATGCTTGGTCAAGTCGTCGTAGACAATCAGCACGTCACGGCCACTTGCCATGAATGCCTCTGCCATTGCACAGCCGGCGTACGGTGCGAGATACTGCAGCGGCGCCGGGGCAGCAGCAGCAGCCGCGACAATGATGCAAGAGTCAAGTGCGCCAGCATTTCGCAGATTCGAGGCAACCTGAGCGACCTGCGAGAGATTCTTGCCGATCGCAACGTAGATACTGATGACGCCACTCCCTCTCTGGGCAATGATTGTGTCAACGCACAAGCCAGACTTGCCAATGGAGCGGTCGCCTATCACCAACTGGCGCTGCCCGCGACCGATCGGAATCATACTATCGACCGCCTTGATACCGGTATGAAGCGGAGTGTCAACGGGAGCACGCTGAGTCACATCGGGGGCCCTGTGATCAACAGGGCGACTATGATTCGCCTTGACGGGACCTCTACCATCGAGAGGACGTCCCAGCGGGTCGACAATTCGACCCAAGAGCGTGTCTCCAACCGGCACGTCCACCATCCTGCCGGTGGAACGGACCTCATGCCCTTCACGCACAGCACGGCTGTCACCGAGCAAAGCTGCTCCGACAGAATCAGTCTCCAGGTTCAGTGCAATGCCCATCACGCCTGTTTCGAATTCAAGCAGCTCATTCAAGCCAACATCACCAAGTCCACTGAGTCGTGCTACGCAGTCGCCTACCTGAACGACCCTTCCAACAGACTTCACAACCGGCCTGTCCACGTGACGCGCAACGCGACGAGCGAAGTCGGAGGCTATGTCGACGGTCTCGTACTCACTCATGTCGCAAGAGCCCCCCACTGCCTGCGGGTCCTGTGCACTCAGTCGCATTACTCTGCCGCTCCACAAGAGACTCAAGGATGTCCTGACGAAGCGAGTCAAGCTTGGCCTTCACGCTACGATCGATGACCTTGTCGCCAACCTTCACGATAAGGCCACCTACTATGTCAGGATCGACGCGGGCATTCACAACAAACCGACGGTTCGCCATAGCCGATAAGCGCTGCTCAATCGCACGAAGCGTTTTCTCATCCAGAGGAACGGCAGTGACAACATCGACAGGAGTAAGACCATAGTGTTCATCAAGCACGTGGTCATACGACGACGCTATGTCAGCAAGAAGGTGGACCAGGCCGCGCGAGACAATCAGACAAACAAAATCGGCCACCTCGGGCAGGCACTGAGCGAGAATACCCTCTAAGGGCTTACGTCGGTCACCCTGCATTTGTTTACAGTGCGCAACAACATCTGCAGGGTTGACTCTTGACACACTGGCAAGGTCTTCCCGCCATCTCTCGAGTTTCCGCCCCGCTGTCGCCCTCTCGAAGGCGAGAAGCGCGTAGGTCCAGGCCACAACGTTGCCCGTCATCATTCCAACAGGTCTTCCTCACGCAGTGGAAGACGCTCTTCCAGCGCCTGGTCGATGAGGCGTCTGTGCTTCTCTACATCAAGACTCTCCTTGACAATCAATTCAGCCACAGAGATGGCCGCCTCAGCGAAGCGCTGACGAAGTCCTTCCAGCATGGACTCTCGCTCATTCCTGATCTTTTCCCGCGCTTCTTCAATAACCACACGGGCTTGCTCCCGGGCCTCAGACTCAGCCTGACTGAGCAGTCGTTCTCGCATCTGGCCAGCATCCACGAGCACCTGGTGAGCCTCCCGCTGGGCCCTTCTCAACTCTTCCTTTGCCTGCTCGCGGACGTTCTCGTACTCGATGCGCGTGAGTTCCGCTTGTTCGACGCTTGCACGTATGCGGCTGGCACGTTCATCAAGCACGCGACGGAGGGGCCGATAACCGAAGTAGGTTAAGACGCCAAGCAGAATGAGGAAGCTGACCAGTTGGCCCACAAACACAGAGATATCAAGCCCGATTCCCATCAGACAATTACCCCGGTCTCGGTTGGCTAAAGGACGAAAATGAGCAAAATGGCAACTATGAGCACATAGATAGCAACAGCCTCGGCGAACGCAATCGCCAAGATCATGTTGGTCGCGATCGGCCCTCGCGCCTCTGGGTTACGGCCGAGGGCCTCCATCGCTGCTTTGCCGATCATGCCAATACCGATGCCAGGCCCAATGGTGCCGATCCCCATAGCAAGTCCCACCGCAATGAGCCTGGCTGCTTCAGCCGAGAATTCCATGAGCAACCCTCCTTGTCACACAGCTCCCGAGACCATCAGTGCTCGCCATAGTAGATCGCTCCATACCCGAATACCGCGGTAAGGCTGGCGAAGATGACAGCCTGAACAAGGCCGAACAAAGCTTCAAGACCATAGAATACAGATGGTAACACGAGAGGAACAAGAAAGATCCCAGCCCCGATAAGGACAGAGCCGGCCGTCATGTTTCCAAACAAACGGAACGAGAAGCTGGCTACCCGCACACAGTGGCTGAGCAACTCCATCAGTCCGACAAACACATACAACACACCATAGAATGCATCAACCAGTCCCTCCCTCAGACACCCCTTGGCGAAGTTGCGTACGGCAGCGGCCAGGCGACGCACATCGAGAAAGGTCCTCAAATAGGCAATGCCTCTGCTTCTGAACCCCATGTACTCCACGAAGAAGGCGGAGACAAGGGCAAGCATGAGTGGAACATTGATATCGGTGTTGGCTGACCTGAGCAGAGGTACGCCATTCACCCGCAACGACTCATAGCCTGGCAATAGAGCAAGCCATGCATTCGTCACCACGAACAGAAAGATGGTTACGACAACAGGAAAGAAATGCCTCTCGTGTTCCTTTCCTACCATCTGCTCTATGAAGTTCGAGCCGAATTCAACCAGGTACTCGGCAGCGTTCTGCAATCCAGTTGGAACAAGCTGAACCCGCCGGGTCGCCAGAAGAGACAGAACGATCAGCACAAGACATGTGAGCCAGGAAGCAAGCATCGTGTTAGTCGGAAACGAATACCCGAAGGGGCGTCCAGGCTCCAGTTCAATGTGTGGAGGGCTGACCACCAGAAGCGGCACCGGCTCCCGCCCGGCAATGGCGGCCCCCACACTCCCACCAATAAAGCTCGCCGCGGACACGAGAACTCCGCCAACGACAAGGAACACGGCGATTCTGCCTTTCGACATCGCTCTATCCTGCAGCTCTTGCACCTAGAAGAGGTATTGTGCTGCCCAGGTGGACCAGCAGCTGCCCCATCCCTCAGGCACCATGTGCCCAGATTCCCTCACATTGCAGCGAGCAGTGTGTCATGCAAGACTGCCATAGTTCAAGTGTGTTGCGCAAGCAGGCAGCAGATTGACTGGATGCAGCGTCCGCGTAGCTCAGCTACAGACCTGAACGGCAGAGCCAACAGAAGAGCACTCAGGACTTTCGCTTATTGAAGTCCTCGAGATCCAAGGTACTGATGAAATCCTTGAAAGCAGACAGTCCCTCAATTTCCTGCTCATCAACCTTGCCTTCAGCCAGCGGCTTGCCCGTGTCCTCGTCGAGGACAATGCCTGCCTTTGCCAGAACCGCTTCCTCGGCATAGATGGGTACCTCCGCCCTCACAGCCAGCGCGAGAGCATCGCTGGGGCGAGAATCGATTTCAATTTCCTCACCATTAACGCGAAGCGCCAGCTTGGCGTAGAAAGTATCCTTCTGCAGGTCATTGACAACAATGTAGTCCGGAGTAGCGCCGAGTGAAGCGATGACAGACTGGAGAAGATCATGGGTGAGCGGCCGCGCGAGCTCGACATTCTGAAGCTTGACAGCAATCGCATCCGCCTCAGCCGGACCGATCCATATGGGAAGATAGCGGTTGGAGTGCTTCTCCTTAAGGATGACCACCCGCTGGTAGTTCATCAGACTCACTCTGATGCTGTCGATTGTCATCTCAATCATTTTGTCACCTCGCCGGCCTCACGCCGGTATCTGAGTGGTCAAGCTAATGATAGCACAGCATTCCGTCAGCCAGACAAGTCAACCAGTCGTGAAAGACTATTGCCGTTGTAAATCAGCTCATCTATAATCGCTAACCGGTATCGTCACATTTGTCACGCACATCCGTGAACCATCCCCCACCCCCACAGGGAGGTCGATCAATCGTGAAATTCGTCAAGAGACTGGACGAGGTGGGCATAGCCGATGTTGAACTTGTCGGCGGCAAGAATGCATCGCTCGGCGAGATGCTTCGTTCCCTGAAGGCCAAAGGGGTTGAGGTCCCATCCGGCTTCGCTGTCACTGCCGAGGCATACCGCCATTTCATCGAGGAAGCCGGTCTCGAAAGCCAGATACGACATATTCTTTCCGACCTAGATACCCGCAATACACGCGGGCTTATCGAACGTGGCCAGAAAGTGCGTTCTTTGATTATGGGGGCCAAGATACCTGGCGACCTTCGTGCCGAGATAGTGGAGTCCTACCACCTCATGGAGAAGGAATACGGCACGCAGACAGACGTTGCCGTTCGCAGCAGCGCCACAGCTGAAGACCTTCCAGATGCATCATTCGCCGGCCAGCAGGACACCTACCTCAACGTGCGTGGCGAGGACGAGCTACTGCAGAAGATCCGGGCCTGCTTCGCTTCGCTGTTTACCAACAGAGCCATATCCTACCGGGTGGACAAGGGATTCGATCACTTCGACGTCTACCTTTCTGTAGGCGTGCAGAAAATGGTACGGTCGGACCTAGCCTGCTCGGGCGTAATGTTCTCCATCGATACTGAGTCGGGTTTCCGCAATGCCGTCTACATCACAGGGGCATATGGTCTTGGTGAGAACATAGTCCAGGGGGCCGTCAATCCCGACCAGTGGTATGTGTTCAAGCCGACCCTCAACCAGGGCTACCGTGCCATCATTGAAAGGCGCCTCGGCACAAAAGAGCGAAAAATGGTGTACAGAAAGGCCGGCACGGGAACCAGGCAGGTACGGGTATCAAGGAAGGATAGAGAGCAATACGTTCTCAGCGACGATGAGGTACTGCAACTCGCACGCTGGGCCTGCGCCATCGAAGAACATTATGGTAAGTCGATGGATATCGAGTGGGCGAAAGACGGCCATACCGGGAAGTTGTTCATCGTACAGGCCCGACCGGAGACAGTACACACAGCACAGCCTGCCAAGCTCAGAACGTACGTCCTGGAGGAAAAAGGAAAGATCCTGATCCGAGGCGAATCAGTCGGCACCGCCATTGGCCAGGGCATGGTCAACGTGATCGAAGACGCCTCGGAGATGCACAGATTTGAAGAAGGACAGGTACTGGTAACGACCATGACCGACCCTGACTGGGAGCCAGTCATGAAGATTGCGGGCGCCATCGTAACGAACCAGGGTGGTCGCACCTGTCACGCAGCCATAGTGAGCCGTGAACTCGGCATTCCGTGCGTTATCGGTACAGGGAACGCCACTACGGTCCTCAAGTCAGGCGATGAAGTCACGGTCGATTGCTCCGAAGGCTCGGGAGTCGTGTACAAAGGCCTGCTGAAGTACCACGTCAACGAGGTCTCACTTGAAGACATACCCCGCCCGACAACGCAAATCATGATGAATCTCGGCATACCTGACGAGGCGTTCATTCGTGGGCAGATACCAAATGATGGTGTAGGTCTCGCACGCGAGGAATTCATCATCAACTCATACATCGGCATCCATCCACTCGCGCTCCTTGACTATCACGCGCTGTCCCGACGCACGCGGGAGGACAAGTCAATAGCTCGCGTCATAAAAGAAATCGACAAACGAACAACGGGATACAGTGACAAGTCTCGCTACTTCGTCGACAACCTAGCCATGGGCATCGCCAAGACTGCAGCTGGCTTCTACCCTAATGACGTGATCGTGCGTTTCTCTGACTTCAAGTCAAATGAATACGCGAATCTGATTGGTGGCACCCTGTACGAACCCGAAGAGAGCAACCCAATGATAGGCTGGAGGGGGGCATCGCGCTACTATGACGAGGCGTTCAAGCCCGCGTTCGGGCTTGAATGTGAAGCGATCAGGAAGGTACGCGACGAATTCGGGCTTACCAACGTCAAAGTGATGGTGCCCTTCTGCCGGACGCCGGAGGAAGGCCGCCGTGTGATCGAGGTCATGCGTGAATTCGGTCTCGTCCAGGGTGAGAACGGACTCGAAGTCTACGTGATGTGTGAAATACCATCAAACATCATCCTCGCCGACCAGTTCGCCGACGTGTTTGACGGCTTCAGCATCGGCTCGAACGACCTGACACAGCTTGTACTGGGAATGGACAGGGACTCTGAGAAGCTGATGAAGGGCATTGCAGACGAGCGCCATGACGCTGTCAAGCGCATGGTCAAGCAGGCAATCAATGCAGCCCATTCGCACCAACCGCGTCGCAAGATCGGGATCTGTGGCCAGGCACCCAGCGATTTTCCAGAGTTCGCGGAGTTCCTTGTCGAGTGTGGCATTGACTCGATATCGGTCAACTCAGATGTGGTCCTGCAGACGCGCATACATGTGACCGAGGTAGAGAAGCGACTGGGACGAACATAGCCAGACAATTTACCACTTCTATTGACCGAAAAGACGTTCCGCGTGCTATCCTCATGGCAACCGCTGTCCATCGCGGTGGTATTTGTGTGAGGGTCACTGCCTCGTAATTCCATGAGCATAATCTCTGAGGTGAAGGAACGAATCGATATCGTTTCGTACATCTCAGAATATGTGCAGCTGACACGGGCCGGACGTAACTACAGGGGGCTATGCCCCTTTCATTCCGAGAAACACGGCTCATTCTTCGTGTTCCCGGAACGGCAGACATGGCGTTGCTTTGGCGCCTGCGGAACGGGTGGAGACATCTTCTCCTTCGTAATGAAGAAGGAGAATGTCGACTTCAAGGAAGCTCTTATGATGCTGGCGGAGCGTGCCGGCGTGAGACTCGATAGTCCCAAGCCACGGGACGACGCAGAGGAGGATGCGAAGGCAAGGCTGCTTGCATGTGTCAATCTGGCAGTGGAGTATTACCACAATCTGCTTGTCAATGCAGATTCAGGTGCAACCGCACTCAGATATGTTACTTCCAGACACATCACCCGCGACACAGTCGATGCGTATCGGCTGGGATACAGCCCGGATAGCTGGCGGGCATTCAAGGACTTCGCCCTCTCGCATGGTTTCAGCGAGAGCGAGCTTGTGGCAGCAGGATTGCTAGTATCAAAGGATGACGGCAGCACGTACGACCGGTTCCGGGGAAGACTCATGTTCCCCATATTGGACAAGAAGGGCACAGCCATAGGTTTCGGTGCACGTGCCCTAGGTGATTTCCAGCCCAAGTACATGAATTCCCCTCAGAGCGTTGTGTTCGACAAGAGCAGCGTTCTCTACGGCATACACCGCGCTGCCACTGCGGCTCGGCGCGCTGACCATATCGTGATTGTGGAGGGCTACATGGACGTACTCCAAGCCCACCAGCACGGCTGGGAAAATGTTGTGGCGCCGATGGGGACATCTCTCACAGAGAAGCAGGCACGCGAGATATCGAGACTGACCAAGAAGGTCTACCTCGCTCTCGATGCTGACACAGCAGGGATCGCGTCAGTCATGAAGACGATCCGTGAGACGACGGGGCGCTTCCGTGAGTCATTCGGGCACAGGACAGTTACGGACGTTCCGTCCAGAACCGGGTTGGCATCAAGGACAGTACTCGACGCGGACATCAGAGTAATAGTCATGCCTGCGGGCAGGGACCCAGACGAGGTTATTGCATCCGACCCTGCTCAGTGGAAGACGCTGGTAGAACAGGCGATACCCCACGTTGACTTCTACGTGGAGACACTTCTCCAGTCGATGGATACGGCTACAAGCCTCGGCAAGAGAGAACTGATCGCTCAATGTGAGCCTCTTCTGGATGAGATAGGCGATTCCATCGAGCAGGCAAGGTTCTATTCCCGGATGAGCCACGCGCTCGGCATTTCTGAAAGGGACCTTCAGGCCGAGGTATTGGCAGCTCGGAAACAACGTCAGCAGTCCGAAAAGAGGGCAGTGAACCAGGCGAAGCGGCGCCGAAGGTTTGCTGGCGTAGCAACCGAGGAGTACTGCCTCTGTCTACTGCTACACGACCACGCTCTGCTTGAGGCAAACAACAACGGCCTGAGCGAAGACCTTTTTGAATCGACCGAGAATGCGCAGATATACAAGGCGTTGTTGCAGGTGAGGGACATCGAGGCCATACGCAGTGTACTTGACGCAAGCCTCAATGAACATCTAGACTACCTCCTGTCTGTACCATTCCCACCGGGAATTCCCGATGACGAAGAGACCCGGCAGCTTGCTTTCAACGACTGCGTCCTGCACCTTCAAGAGCGCCTCGCGAAACGGCAGCAATTCATGCTTGAGACTATCCTCAGCCGCGAAAGAGATGAGGACGGGGTGGAAGCCGAGCTAGCGGCACTCGAACGGGCAGGAGTGGAATCAGGCCAGCAATTACAGGACATATTTACACGCAGATCACGTAGAAGAGGTATAACAAGAGGCTAGACCGATGGAAATGATCCACGACACAGGTACGACATTCCAGGAGCAGGATCACGAAGAGTCTCTACACACCTCCGACGATGGATACAGTGACGACGACTCGGACGAGATAGAGAATCGGTCATACTCGGAGTCGTCAGATGAAAGCGGTCTCGCACTTGTAAGTGACGAGGTCAAGGCGGCCATTGGACTTGAAGATCACGATGTCATTGACGACTCGGTACGGATGTATCTTCGTGAGATTGGCCAAGTCCCTCTATTGACGGCTGCCGAAGAGCGTGAACTCTCCGGAAAGATCGAGCGGGGCAGACATCTGGGGAAGCTCGAGGACGCGTACTACAAGAAATACCGG
>CAZODZ010000009.1:0-30245 GCA_964578745.1 uncultured Dehalococcoidales bacterium
ATCGGCTTTGTCAGTTTGCTTTCGTTCACCGTTTGCCATGCAGGCGATGGAAGCGTAGACCACTGCGGCGCCGACAGGAGGGTACCATTTCTCCTCTCGCCAATCTGGCCGCAGGCTTATTGGAGGGCCCGGAAGACTATCACGCAAACCGTCTGCAGGGCTGGAGATAAGAGCCAGTGGTGGATGCAGTTGAGGCAGCGACCGACAGCTGTCGCGCCGCACGAAGAGAAGAGACTCCGGGTGGGCTGGCACCCGGAGTCTCTCGGAAGTCATTGTAGTGCAGGCTATCAGGCTGCCACTTGGGCAGGGAAGTACTGTACAGTGGCGTCTGGAATGACTGCGACCCTGGCCTTGTCACCGTAGATCTCTTTGAGCTGCTTCAGCGTTTCGCCCCAGTCGCGGGTGAAATTGACCATCTCATAGGGTGCCACCCAGTCGGCGCCAACGAAATCCGGGTATGGCTGCATGACAGTCAGGCGCTTGGTGTTCTCCGGCAGGCTGGTCTTCGGCTTGAAGGCGCGGCCACCGAGATTCTTACCAAAGCTCCTGCTCCAGTAGTGGTTGATCTGGCCTTCCGGTGTTACACAAAGGATGACGAGATCACCACCAGTTGACTTGAGTAGTGGAGTCGCGACAGGGAGGGTCAGTAGCATCTCATTGGCCTTGGAGAAGGCATTGGCCACGACTATGTCACAGCCTTTGACCATGTCGGTTGCCCAGTACTCCCGGGCCACCTTTACACCTTCGACATGCTCCTCCAGGACATCGCCGACGAACAGGTGCGTGACCTTCCGGTTCAGGTTGAAGATACAGTCGATTTTCACATCGAGGCCAGCCATACGTGCAGCCTCATTCATGTCGGCCTTAAGGATGTTGCCCTCGTACTTGCCGATACCAACGGTTGGATCGGGCGCGAGCCGGGTGTGATTCAGGTCGATGGTGGTAATGCTCGCGACACCAGGCAGGATTATCTTGCTGCCGCCACCGAAGCCACTGAACGGATGAGGGACGATTGAGCCAATGCCGATCTTGAGATCGCACATCATCATCTCTGCGTTGAACTGCATCGGGATGCCCTGCGAGCTCGGTCCTACCGACGTGCAATTCTCGTAGGGGTTGTGATTGTAAACACGGAACCTGCTCATGACATCCCGGCCGAGCTTCTTGGTGAAGTCGATGGCCGTCATTGAGCCGTGAGCGCCGATTGCGGCGATGAAACGTATCTGATCGTCCTTGATGCCTGCAGCTGCGAGCTCTTCGAGAACATAGGGGACGATGTCAGCACTGGGAGTCGCCCTCGACATGTCGTCGAAGAGGATGCAGACTTCTTTCTTGCCTCTTGCCATCTCCCGTATGGTGGGAGTGCCGATGGGATTGGCAAAGGCCTTGCGGAAACCAGCGTCGTCCAGCGGGGGTGCGTCAAAGCCCTTGTGTTTGCACACCGTCACATCCCAGGAATCCGGGAATTCAAGCTCAAGCTCGGTATCGCCATACCAGGCAAGTTGTGGAACGCTTACTGTTGTCATGTTGCTTCGGCTCCTTCCGTTGCCCGCTCTTATGCGAGCGGCCCTAGTATGAATATGCCGTTGTCCATATCCTGGTTCAATATCTCGGATTTCGTCTGCCCTCCGGAAGCAACTTCAAGTGCGTGAGCATACAGTGATGCTCCCACCTGTTTGATGCTGCCCTTCCCGGCGAGATCGACGTAGAAGTCGATGTTGTCCTTCATCCGCTCGAAGGTTGACGCGTTCGCGGTGACCTTGATTACGGGAACAAACGGCGAACCCAGTGGAGTGCCCCGGCCCGTCGAGAAGAAGATGATGTTGGAGCCGGCGGCGGCAAGCGCAGTCAACGAAGGGGCGTCGAACCCCGGGCCGTCAACTATCGTGAGGCCCTTCTTTGTGGGACGCTCACCGTATTCATACATCTCCTGTATTGGCTCAGAGCCGCCTTTCGATACTGCACCGAGAGACTTCTCCTCGATAGTTGTGAGCCCGCCCTGAATATTTCCCTTCGTCGGATTTGTACCGCGCATGTCGACGCCCCTCTCGAGGAAACGTTCTTCATAACGTCGCACCATTGAGAGGATCTTCTCTCCAACCTCAGGGGTGACCGCCCTCTGAGCGAGCAGATGCTCCGCGCCGATGAACTCGGTTGTCTCGCTGAACACGGCGTTACCGCCCTTCTGCACGACTGTATCGAAGGCTGCCCCAATAGCAGGATTTGCTCCGAGACCGGACGTAGTGTCGGAACCGCCGCACTCGGCTCCAAACATGAGCTTCGAGTCGTCGAATTCCTCGCGCACTATCCGCGACGCGTCGCTCACCATCTCACGGGCAAGCCTCGTCCCTTTCTCCACTGTTGCCAGTGTCCCGCCAACCTCCTGGATGACGAGCTTCTCGACCGGCTTACCGGCTTTCGCAATGCCCTCTGCGATGCCGTCAATGTCTACAGGGTCGCACCCGAGACTGATGAGGATAACGGAATAGATGTTGGGATTCAGAGACAAGTTCAAGAGGGTGCGATTAACCAGGTCGAGATCATACGGGGTGAGGGCGCAACCCTGATGATGCAGAAAGGGGATCGATCCCTTGACGTTGCTGCTCACCTGGCGGGCGGTTGCCGTCGCGCACACGACGGTGGGAATAACGGCAACGTAGTTACGCGTGCCTACCGAGCCGTCCGGGCGAGGATAGCCGAAGAAACTCACCTGGTAGCACCTTTCGCGACGTCACCGCGGCCCCGTGTGCTGGCAACGTTGTGCACGTGAACATGTTCGCCAGCCTTGATGTCCTTGGTGGCCTCTCCGATGACTTCGCCATACTTCAGTATGGGTGAACCGCTCTTGATATCAACAAGACTGAACTTGTGACCGAACTGTATTGGGTTGAGCAATTTGACTGAGATTGGCTTCTTGTCCACCTCCAGGTCCACCGTGTCACCCTGCGCGAGGTCCGCAAGTGCAGTGGCGACATTGTCCTTGTTGTTCAATACGATGGCCTTTCTCTCCATGTGTTACTCCTTTCCGACAAACGCACTATGTGCCGTGAACCCAGAGCATTATATCATTCACGTTTGTACCGGTGGGGCCAGGCATGTTGAGAAAATGCTGCCCTGTGCCGTCCTCCAGCTTCTGAAAGAAGCCGTACGAATCGAAATGCCTGAGAAAGTAGGCTGGTTCCAGCCCCAGTTTGCGCGAAAGACGCGTCGTAGCACCATCGACTACAGCACCTGCTGCTGGAGCGGTGCCGTCGATACCGTCAGTTCCGGACGCGAGGATGGACCAACCTGTCCCTTCGATCGCGTCGGCTGCAAGAAGAGAATAGTGCAGCATGCGACCGCCGGTCCCGTGTGCTCCATCAGGTACGGCGACTACCGGCTCCCCACCGAATAGGACCATGAGCGGCACGCCGCTCTCCTGCCGCAACTCCTCACACCGCCGCAAATGTTCGGGAACGACCGCCTGCACCGGGCCAAGAACCGGCGCGCGCTCGCGAATAATGTGCAGGCCTGTGCCGAACACCTGGTTGTGTTCAAGCTGTTCGGTCAGCGTGTCGAGGAGGACGGCATTTGATGCGACTATGACTGTCTGCGTCCTGGCTGCACACTCCTCCCACAGGGTGCGCAAGCGCTCCTCTTCGGGGGAAGGGTTCATCAGGCGCGCGCGGGCTGACTCCGGAATTCGCTCCAGGAGAGAATACGACTCGAGCACTGCAAGTGCGTCCGCACGAGTGGTGTAGTCCGGCACCGTGGGGCCAGACGCGATGCTCGACAGGTCATCGCCGATGACGTCTGACAAGATGAGGGTGGCGAAGGTGGCCTCTGGGGCGGCCAGTCTCAGTCCACCCCCTTTCACGCGGCAGAGGTGCTTGCGTACCGTGTTGATCTCCTGGATAGCCGGACCTCCCGTAACGAGCACACGGTTGACGGCACGCAGATCGTCGAGTGTCATCCCCTCGTATGGCAGAGTCAGTAGTGAGGACCCCCCTCCCGATATTATGGCGAGCACCAGGTCGCCCTTGCCGGCCCTGGAGAGCATGTCAAGGGCGGCGCGGGCACCCAGAACGCTGTATTCATTCGGACTGGGATGATCGGCGGCATACAGCATCACCCGGGGGACAGACTCACGCGCCTGGTCCCGGTAGACATTCACCGAACCTCCGGCGAAGAGCGACCAGAGCCTCTCGTCTTGGCGCAGGACATCGACGACAGCCCGCGCCATGGGAACGCCGGCCTTTCCGGCGCCAACCAGGTAAATACTGTGGAGGTCGTGGAGCGGATAGGCGCAGCCATCCACCATGAGGCATCCCGTCTGCGCATCCCAGAAGAGGTGCCTGCGTGTGGCCTGATAGGCGTCTGCGATGGGCAGAATCGTGTCCCTGAAGAGGGTAAGGAGCTTATCACGAGTGCCGCCTTCATGCATGGCGGAAGACCGACTTACTGCGCCACCGTCATGTGTACGGTTGGATGAGGACATGTCGGCGCATAGGGCTACGCACGACAGTATACCACGTTGTCGTGGTATTGATAGGAAGAAACGCGGGGAACGCTGTACAAAAGAGCCGTGACCTATTGACACACGGGCGACGTGGATTTAGTATGACCTCGCTTTAGAAAAGTATCGGGTCGCGATATAACACATACGACGAAGGCCAACCGCGGAGGTGAATGCCTATGTAGCAGTGTTGGTGTCGGTTTCCTCATTTCTGTGCTTTTCCTTTTCTCGCTCCCCGCACTTGGGTGTCTCACAGTGTGTGTTGTAAGGAGGTGATGCAGTGAGTACGACTCTCATGATTGTCTTGGCGGCCGTCATCTATGTGCTTGTGTATGTGTTGTATGGCAAGCGCATTGCCAGGGATGTGGCCAAGCTCGATGCCAAGAACGAGACCCCTGCGCACCGGCTGTATGACGGAGTCGACTACGTTCCCAGCAAATGGCCAGTTGTGTTCGGTCACCACTTCGCATCAATTGCCGGGGCAGGACCGATCGTCGGCCCCATCGTTGGTATTACGTGGGGGTGGGGTGCTGCCATTCTGTGGATCTGGTTCGGCAACGCATTCATTGGCGCGGTCCATGACTTCATGGCTCTTATCTCATCTGTGCGCTACGATGGCAGGTCTGTCCAGTGGATAGCGGGCGAGGTGATGAGGCCTCGGGTATCCATCATCTTTGGCATCTTCGTGTATATCGCGATGATTCTGATCATCGCTGCGTTCACGAATGTCGTGGCGAACACTTTCGTGGGCGTGCCGTCGGTGGCGACCGCGTCCATCCTGTTCATCGTCATCGCGGTCATCATGGGCTACTTCCTCTACTGGAGGAAACAGAGCCTGGTAGTGTGGACAGTCATAGGTCTGGTCCTTCTTATTGCAGCAATCATAGGCTCCCAGTCGATGCCGCTGGCGCTTGAGAAGACGCCGTGGATGTGGATTCTTCTTGTCTACATCATCCTTGCTGCGGCGCTGCCGGTGACAATTCTGCTGCAGCCGAGGGACTACCTTAACGCCTATTTGCTTGTGGCATTCCTCGCTTTGGGTGGGGTTGCCTTCCTCGTTATTAACGAGCCCCTGAGCTGGCCAGCGTTCACCGACTTCTCTGCGTACACCATTGGTGGCAAAGCTTCACCGTTCTGGCCTACCGTGCCACTGATTATCGCGTGCGGTTCGCTGTCCGGCTTCCACGCTATCGTAGGTTCCGGTACGACCTCCAAGATGCTGGACAATGAGATTCATGCCCTCCGCATCGGGTACGGCGGAATGCTGACGGAAGGATTCCTTGCTACCATCGTGGTGGCGTCGCTGGGCGCTTTCGGATTGAAGGTTGCTGGAGTCTCTGCCGCTGAAGTCGGCGTGCAGGGCTGGACGCCCCTGGGCATTCCGCAGTTCAGCGAGGCGTATGCCATGGGTGCAAACCAGGCGTTTGGTATGTCGATGGACTTTGGAATCACCTTTGCGTCGCTGGTCGTCTGTGCGTTTGCACTCACGTCGCTCGACACAACGTGTCGTCTAGGCCGGTTCGCATGGGTCGACCTGTGGGGCCGGTTCATTCCGTCCCAGTCCGGCGGTGCGTACAGAGTCCTGTCGAACAGATGGCTGGCTTCTCTGATTGCTGGTGGCCTCGGCGTATACATAGCAACCACAGGAGGGGTATTCACGGCCATATGGGCTGCCTTTGGTGCTGCCAACCAGATGTTGGCCGCTGTTGCCCTTATTGCGGCGTGCGTATTCTCAACCAACATCCTGCGGGGCGGCCAGAAGTGCTGGATCACGCTGATTCCGGCGTTCTTCCTCTGGGTGACCGTGTTTGGTGCCATGGTCTGGTACATAATGGTCATGAGCGGATCAGCGAGTCCGCTCACCCTCGGATTCATGGTCATCCTCGTTATCCTGGCTGTGATACTGCTGATTGAGGCGATCTCAGCCTTGAAGCGCGGCCCTCAGAAATAGTAAGTTGAAACTCAGTGACATCTGGCAGTTCGTCAAGGAGTTCGGAAGCGGGCTAAGGTCTCACTCGACGGAGTACGTCGAATTCGAGCTCAGGGAGAGGGAGAATATCTTAGCCCTGCTTCTGTTCTCCTCGTTCTTGGGCATCGCGAGCCCACCCTCTGACCTTTCGCTACGGCTGATTCCACACATGGTGCGTGAATTGCACGTCATGGGCAGGAAGGCTGGCGAGAGCGATGATATCGCCGGGGAGGTCTACGGATTGTTCGTGGATTGAGGCACATATGTCAGTGAGAGTCACATACTCGATAGGTAAAGGAGGCGTCGGCAAGACCACCTGTGCTGCCGCGCTTGCGCTGCATTGCAGCCGCACCATGCCCACGCTCGTGGTGTCGCTCGATCCTGCTCACAATCTCGGTGATGTGCTTGGGGATAGACTGTCTGACGTGCCGAAGGAGGTATCTGACAACCTCTGGGCCAGCGAGATGGACATGGAGGCGTCTATTGATCGATACCTGAAGCACAGTTCGGACAAGCTGAGGCAGATGTACGGCTACGTCAGGACCATCAATCTTGAAGGGTATCTTGATGCCCTGAGGCTCTCGCCTGGAATTGAGGAATACGCGACCATCGAAGCTATGGAGGCGATTCTCAGCTCGGCTGAAGGCCGGTACGAGATTGTTGTGTTTGACACGCCGCCGACCGGGCTCACGCTTCGCGTGCTGGCGCTGCCCCGTGTGTCGGTGATGTGGGGCGAGCGCATCGGTCAACTGCGGAAGGAGATACTCGACCGGCGCAAGGCTATCTCGTCCATACAGGGGCAGCGGCGCTTCGTGCTCGATGGCAGGGAACATGATTTACCCGAGGATGTGAAGTCCGACCCGGTTATGAAGGAGCTCAACGACTATCTGGGCCGGATGCGCTTCCTGAGAGACCTGCAGTCGGATGCCGCGCGCAGCAGGATAATGCCGGTGATGAATCCTGATACCCTTTCACTATACGAGACCAGCAGGGCGTTTGAGAAGTTGCGTGAACTTGGTATGTCACTTGGCCCCATCATCATAAACAAGGTAGGCATGAGGCCCTGTGACGATGAGGCTGTTGGCAAGATACGCGAGGCTTTTGGCATGCCTGTCCGCATCCTTCCCTTTCTTACCGACGAACCCTTAGGACTCACGGCCGTTGCCGACGTAGAGTCGCGACTTGAATTCGATTCCTGGCTACCATCGTCGCGCAGCTGCTGATTGCGAATGGATGAAAGCTCGTAGAAAGGACACGTACCTATGGATGGCACGTGGTGGTTACTTCCTGTCCTCATTGTGGTGGCTGTTGGGGTCACGGCGGGGTACTTCTTCGGCAGGAAGACGAATGCAACCCTGATGAAGGCCTACGCAAATGCACTTGAGAACTCGTTGAAGCCGATTGACCAAGACTACACGTGGCTCGGAGGATATGTTGGCTACAGGGCTACGTACAAAGTCAAGAACGACATAGTGAAGCAGGTCAAGGCGACGCTGCACTTACGTCCGCGCATGAGCATGCTGTATCTCCCAGTTGCCCGTTTCACGATGCCCAGCGATAAACTCTTCATGGTGTTTGAGTGCAAACAGAGCCTGCCGGGTGAGGCCCACCTTATCAGGAAGGGCATGTATCGTGTGCTGCCTGCGGGCATAGAAGACGAGGACAGATTTCGCCGTCGCGATGTCACAGTCGGAGGAGAGGATTTCCGGTTGCTGTCTCTCGACTCCCGAGGCGAGAAAGAGATAATGCGCTGGGCGGAAGATCTCCGCGCCGACGACTACTCTATGGTCAAGCACCTGTCATACACCTCGAGCACCAACGTTGTGTATGCGTACATAGAACCCGACGAGGCTCTCATCTCCGCAATTGTGAGTACTGCCCCCCGGTTCGCCGCTAGAATAGCCCACTAGAGACGGCTTTCACGAACGCGCCTCGGGCACGAACCGCTTTGGCGGCTGGCGCTTTTGCGCGGTCATATGCAAGCTGGTAAGCTACAAGCCCCGGAGGTTTTTTGCACATGCCAGACCAGGTTACGATGGACAAGATTGTGTCGCTATGCAAGCGCCGAGGATTTATCTTTCAAAGTAGTGAGATATACGGCGGGCTTGCCAGCTGCTGGGACTATGGGCCGGTGGGAGTTGAACTCAAGAGGAACGTCAAGAATGCGTGGTGGCGTACCATGGTGGAGGAACGAGGGGATGTGGTTGGCATCGATTCGAGCATCATCATGCACCCGATGGTGTGGAAGGCAAGCGGACACCTCGAGAGCTTCACTGACCCACTTGTCGAATGTAAAGTATGTCACCAGCGATGGAGGGCTGACCAGCTTGAGAAGCAGGTATGCCCCTCTTGTGGCGGTGAATTGACCGACCCGCGCAGCTTTAACCTGATGTTCAAGACATTTATGGGGCCGGTGGAGGAAGCTGCTGCGGTCGTCTACCTTCGTCCTGAGACTGCGCAGGGAATATTTGTCAACTTCCAGAACGTGGTGACAACGTCTCGAAAGCGCCTTCCTCTCGGGATCGCGCAGATAGGCAAGTCATTCCGGAACGAGATAACACCGGGCAACTTCACATTCAGGACACGTGAGTTCGAGCAGATGGAGATGGAGTTCTTCGTCAAGCCGGGGACTGATGAAGAGTGGTATGCGTACTGGGCCGCTGAGCGGTACAAATGGTATGTGAATCTCGGCATACGAGAAGAGAACCTCCGTATGCGGGAGCATGCTGCTGCTGAACTGGCGCACTATGCGAAGGCCTGCGTTGATATCGAGTACCTTTTCCCCATCGGGTGGTCTGAGTTGGAGGGTATTGCTAACCGGACTGACTTCGACCTCCGGCGACACTCGGAATGGAGCGGGAAAGACTTGAGCTACTACGAGGGGACGACGAATGAACGCTACATTCCCTACGTGATTGAGCCGTCAGCGGGGGCGGATAGATCGGTGCTCGCCTTTCTCTGTGACGCGTACCGCGAGGAAGAAGTCGAAGGCGCTACGAGGGTGGTGCTCAAGCTGCATCCAGCACTGGCACCCGTGAAGGTCGCTGTTCTGCCTTTGAGCAGAAACGAACGACTGAGTCCAATGGCACATGATGTGTACAACCGTGTACGTAAGTGTTTCGTCGCGGAGTATGACGATACGCAGAGTATCGGCCGACGGTACAGGCGGCAGGACGAGATAGGTACTCCGTTCTGCATCACTATCGATTTTGAATCACTGGAGGACGGCCAGGTTACCATTCGCGAGCGTGATTCCCTCGCGCAGATACGGATTCCGGTTGAGGAACTGGTTGAGACGCTCCAGGCCAAGCTTGCCGGGGAGTCATTCGGTACTGACCTGTGGGCTGGGGCGAGAACCTGAGGAGCGGTGGATGGATAGCATATTAGAGGCGCCCCCTTGGGCGCCTCTAATATGTGGTTCGCTTGGCGTGGAGGCAGTGCTCAGCCCTTCTTCAGTTGCTCGATCATCTGTGGAACGATCTCATAGAGGTCGCCAACGACCGCATAGTCGGCGGCTCGGAACAGGGCAACTGAGGGGTCGGAATTGATAGCTACGATGGTGCCGGACTCCCTCATGCCAGCGAGGTGCTGCGGAGAGCCGGAAACGCCACAGCCGATATAGAGCTTGGGCTTCACAATTGTGCCACTGAAGCCGACCTGGTGGTCCTTGCTGATCCATCCGTCGTCGACCAGCGGACGGGTGGCCCCGACAACTCCACCGAGTGCATCGGCCAGTTCCTGAATCATTGAGAAGTCCTCAGCCTTCTTCAGCCCTCTGCCGGCGCAAACGACTACGTCAGCTCCTGCAATGCTGGCTTCCTTCGGTTCGCCCTTGCCAATCACCTTGACAGGGGACACAACGGCCTCCGCCTTCTTCTTGACTATCTCACCATTCCTTGACTGGTTAGGGCTGGCTGCTTCGAGGGACCGGAACCTGACCGTTGACATGGCTGGAACTGAGGCTGTCACGACTGTGGCCAGGAAGTTGCCGGTGAAGGCCGGACGGGTCTGTTTGAGAGTGCCGTCCTCCTGCAGTTCCAGGGCAACGCAATTGGACGTAAGGCCTGCCTCCAGCGCGGCTGCGACCCGTGGTGCCAGCGACTTGCCGACGATAGTCGATCCAAACAGTACAATATCCGGTTTTACCTCTGTCATCAGTGCAACGAGGTTCTGCCGGTAATTGAGCGCATCGAAGAATGCGAGAGACTCATCGTCGTAGACGTAGACGGTGTCACTGCCCGCCACCACCAGTTCCTGTGCCGCGCCCGAAACTCCTGAACCGAGCAAGGCAGAGAAAACACTGCCCCCGGATGCGTCGGCCATCTGCCTGGCCTTGCCAAGCAGCTCAAAGGTGATTGGGTGTAGCTTCCCACTCTCTTGTTCAGCGTAGACAAGTATGTTCTTCTTCTCCATGATTCTAGCCTTTCAGCAGCCCTTCCTTGTCAAGCGCTGCGACAAGTTCGCTGGCGGCACTCTCCCCCTTGATCGTAGCGCCCTTGCGCTTCTTCTCCGGCGAAACCGTGATTGCCTCCACCTTCGTCGCAGAACCGTGGGGCCCAAGCTTCGACTCGTCGACCGGAAGGTCGGCGGCGGACCACTTCTCCGTCTCCGTCTTTCTCGCGCGCATCTTGTCCTTGAGTGTGGGGAGCCTCGGAGTATTCAGTTCCTTCGTGCACGTAATCAGGACCGGGAACGGGCACTCGGTCCGTAACGAGCCGGACGCGGTCTCAATGGTCACATTGATCTTGTCCTCAGAGACGTCCGATATCTCGGACACAAAGGACATGTGAGGGATCCCGAGGCGTTCGGCGACCTGTGGGCCTATCTGAGAAGTGTCCCCGTCGACCGTCTTCTCTCCGCAGAGGATAAGATCAAAGTCGCCCACCTTCTTGATGGCGCTCGCCAACGCATACGAAGTGGCGAGCGTATCTGACCCCCTGAGCTTATCATCAGTGACAAGGATGCCGCGATCGGCGTTACGGGCGATACATTCGCGTAGCACGGCCTCCGCGGTTGGGGGGCCCATGGAGATGGCCGTCACTGTTGCGCCGAGCTTCTCCTTCATCTGCTGGGCGGCCTCAATGGCGTTCAGGTCGAAGGGGTTGATTTCCAGGTCCGCAGACTTCCGGTCGACCCAGTTCGTGGATTTGTCGAACTGGACCTTCTCGATGTCGGGCACCTGCTTTGCCAGAACAATAATATGCAACTCAGTACACCTCCTTCCTCTCGCCTCTCCGGCAATAAGGAGGGGCGGGGTGTTTTCACGCCTTTCTCAGACAGCGTCGGCAATCTTGCCGACGCTGTCTGGCCGTGACATGGAACTAGAATTTGCCCATCACATCTCGCGAGATGATGATGCGCATGATCTCCGACGTTCCGCCACCCATCTCAAGGACCTTCGCGTCCCTGAAGAAGCGCTCGACCGGATAATCAGTCGTATATCCGGGACCGCAGAGGATGTTCATAGCCATGTTGCAGACCCAGGTACACTCCTCGGTGGCGAACACCTTGGCGATCGCTGCTTCCCTGCCTGCTGGCAGGCCATTGTCCTTCAGCCATGCGGCGTGGAACACGAGATTTCGCGCAATCTCGACGCGTGAGGCCATGTTGGCAATATGGAACTGGATGGCTTGGTTCTTGCCGATGGGGCGACCGAACTGCACACGTTCCTTTGCGTACTTCACGGCCTGGTCCATTGCCACCTGCATGAGGCCAAGGCCCTGGGTACCAATGCCGATGCGGGCAATCTCGAGGGCGGAGAGAGCGAGTGGCATGCCTCTGTGAACCTCGCCCAACACCGCATCGTCCCCGACCTTGCAATCCTCGATGAAATACTCGGTCGTTGGTGAAGCAGTCGCACCCATTTTGTTCTCGACCTTGCTCATCTTGATGCCCGGGTTGTCGTTGTCGACGATGAACCCTGTGAATGCCGCGGAGCCATCGCCCGGGTCGGTCCTGGCGAACAGCACGTGGGCATCCGCAATCATCGCGTTGGTAATGTAGTGCTTGGTACCATTGATGACCCACGAGTCGCCTTTCTTGACGGCCGTCGTCTTCATTGATGCAACGTCGGAACCTGCCTCCGGCTCGGTCGTGGCGAACGAGATGATAGAACCATTGCAGCCAGCCGTAAGGTACTTCTTCTTCTGTTCTTCGTTGCCGCCGAGCCTGATGGCATCCATGGCGAGACGCTGTGTGTTGAAGGAGAAGGCGGTTGCGAGACAGCCCTTGGCGATCTCTTCCAGAGCAACGAAATGGCCGACAAGGTCAAGCCCTTCGCCACCGTACTCAGACGGAATGTGTATGCCGATCAGGTTCAGCTCTGCCAGCCGCTTGAGGTTCCTCCTGATTATCTCATAGTCGTGATTCCGATCAGCCTCTTCAGCGGTCTCCTTGAACTCCTCCGCCGCACCTCGCGCAATTTCCCTGATCTCATCATGCACATCCGAGAAATACGGGAACTTTCCCATGTTCAGCTAACCTCCTTTGAATGGAATGTGGCAACAATTCACATATTGTATACGTCCCGGGCGGTCGCTGCAGCGACGGTGGCCTGGGACGTGTGCAGGCACTGTCTTTCTATGAGGGCGCTACTTCTTTGCTGGCTCCTCTATGGGTTCTTCCAGCCCGATGAGCCTGCGCGCATACTCAATGGACTGTTCCAGACCCGCATTGAGTCGCACCATGAGTTTGGCGCCCTCCGGTGAGCCGCCACCGTGCATGCATCCTGGTACGCCAGCCCCAAGTGTGAGCCACTCAATAAGTCGCGCTATCTTTGCCCTGGATTCTGCTGAGGACGCTGCCTTGAGGTACTTCTGCACGAGATGTCCGTACTTGGGATCAGTGAAGTCGGCGTAACTCGGCAGGCAGCCGGTCTCACCGATGCCGCCAGCGATGTCCTGCGCCAGCCGTTTGGTCTCATAGGGCAACGTCCCGACATGTACCTTGTTCACGTTGGCGAGAAGCGGGTTGGTGAGCCATGCGCCCGATGGATGCTTCTTGCCCAGTGCCGAGGCGGCTATCCCCATGCCGAAGGTAGTCTCGTTGTTGATGTACATCTGGATCAGTCTCTCGTTGAAGGCCCTGGTGGACAGGCCGTTAGCACGGGCAATGAGCGCGGCGGCCCCTGCCATCAGATCCCCTTGGCCTGCGACGCAACCTCCGATCGCGGCGCGGTATGGCATGATGAAGTTCATGACGGCACTTCCAGAATACTTGAATTCGCCGCACATGAAGACACGTTCCTTTGGAACGAACACATCCTCAAAGAAAAGGTAAGCCTGGGTGATGCCGCCGATCTTCACCGGCACGTCAAACCCTTCCTCTACCTCTCTGGTATCGCTCGGGTGGCGTGCCTCTACAATGGTAAGACCATCGATGTCCTTCGGGATCACAAATGCAATGGCGTAGTCCTTGTCCGGCTCCTTGTACCCGGAACCGGGCAGCACAAATATCTCCTGCGCCGCTGCCGTGCCGCAGATCATGACCTTGGCACCCCTCACAACTATGCCATCGTCACGCACGTCAACGACATGCAGGTTCATGTCGGGGTCGCTCTGCTGTGACGGTGTGAGAGAACGGTCGCCTTTCGGGTCCGTCAGTGCCCCGGACACGGTGATGTCGTTGTCCTGAGCGTATCGTAGCCAGTCAGAAAGGCGCCCGTGGTAATCAGTCCCGAGGTCGTGATCCATGTCATATGTGGTCGCCCACATGGAATTGATGCAGTTGTAGCCTGCACAACGCCCCCCCGTACACGTGCCTGTGAGATGGTAGGCGACCCGCTTCATCTTGCAATTGGCAATCATGTCTTCCGGCCCCCAGTTGATGGAAAGATAGCGTGACACCTTCTCGCCGGTCAGGTGCGATGTGGCCGTAAACAGGTCTGCATACTGCGGGTCAAGCGCTGCCGCGTACAGTTGAGCATGTCCTTCGACAGTCCCTTTCGTATGGGGGTTGGTGGTCACATCCTGGATGAGTTCTCCGAACTTATACATGTTCGGGCGAAGCTTGCGGAGAGATTCCTTGAACTGGTCGGGAGACTTGAGAGCCATTGCCGCCTCCTTACTACATAAGAATACCCGGAAGTGATGGTATCACATGCCCTCCGGTTGTGCTAGGCGACCTTGCGGTGAGAGAACTCGGGGCGAGAGGACTCGAACCTCCGACCTCAGCGTCCCGAACGCTGCGCGCTACCAGACTGCGCTACGCCCCGTATGTCCGTGCTATTATAGGAGCCTTCGATGAACGCGGCAACCGGGAAGCATTGTGTGCTCATAATGGATGGTGCGGCGGGATGGCCCCTCCAGCAGAGGAGGGGACGGACCTGCCTGGAACTGGCCCATACTCCCAATCTCGACGCACTTGTGCGGGAAGGATTTCTTGGGAAGGTAAGGACAGTCCCTGTTGGAATGGAGCCCAGCAGCGCCTGTGCCTGCATGTCGCTTCTGGGATACGACCCGACAGTGTATTACCGGGGACGTGGGTCGATAGAGGCGCGGAGCATGGAGATTCCGGTTGCAAAGAATCAAGTGGTGTTCCGGTGCAACCTGGTGAGTATCCGCGATGGTAGAATGCATAGCTACAGTGCTGGCTACATCAGCAACGAAGAATCACACGAGTTGATTCGGGCGCTGAATGCAGCGCTTGGTGATGATGACGTCAGGTTTTTCCCCGGGATTAGCTATCGCCACATATGCCGGCTCACAGACCACATGGAGGCCCTTGAGGCGGAATGTACGCCGGCCCACGATATCCCGGGTGGGGCCATTTCCGACTATCTGCCTCGCGGCAATGGCGCGGGGTTTCTGCGTGAGTTGATGGCGCGCTCGGTTGATGTCCTCGCTTCCCATCCGGTGAACCGGGTGCGGGAGGAGCGGGGCGATGTGCCAGCGAACATGATCTGGCTATTCTGGGGTAGCGGACAGATACCTGAGATGCCACCGTTTCACGCGACCTTCGGCCTCAGTGCGGCCATGACCTCAGGAGTCGACCTTTTGCTTGGCCTTGCGAAGATGGCGGATATCCGTGTGCTGGACATACCTGGCGTCACTGGGGATCTCTACAATGACTACAGGGCGCAGATGGAAGGTGCCTTGAGAGCGCTTGATGAGGTGGACATGGTCGTGGTACATGTGGAGGCGCCTGATGAAGCTGGCCATGATGGTTCAATTGATGACAAAGTTAAGGCGATCGAACGCATCGATAGTGAGATGGTGGGGAGAGTGAAGGATCTGGGGAGGGAGCATGTGCGTGTGCTCATTGCTCCCGACCATCCCACTCCAGTGCAGGTACAAACCCACGTTTCAGACCCTGTGCCGTTTCTGCTGTGGGGTGACCGATTTGCTGCCAATGGCGCCTCGAGGTTCACCGAGCGTGAGGCAGAGGCGACTGGCATTCTTGTGAACGAGGGCTTCAGCCTGATGAGGAAGTTCACGTCGTAGGAAAGACGATGTCTCTGATTGTCCAGAAGTATGGTGGCAGCTCTGTCGCCACGGCGGACAAGATCCGCCAGGTAGCGGCGCGCATCGCCCGTGGCCGCGATGCAGGCAACGACATGGTTGTCGTCGTCTCGGCAATGGGGAAGACGACGGACCAGTTGATCGACCTCGCGTACGAGGTGACCCCCCACCCCGACGAGCGTGAGCTGGATGTCCTGCTCTCGACTGGCGAGATCGTCTCAAGCACCCTCATGGCGATGGCGTTGAGGAACAGGGGCTACCGAGCGATCAGCCTCTCGGGGCTGCAGGCTGGAATCCTTACAGACGGTAATCATAGCAAGGCGCGAATCAAGTCAATACAGCCCGGGCGCATTCTCGAGGAATTGAACAAGGGTGGAATAGTGATTGTTGCCGGGTTCCAGGGTGTCAATGCCGAAAACAACGAAGTGACCACGCTCGGGCGTGGAGGTTCGGACACTACCGCTGTCGCTCTTGCCATCAGTCTGGGTGCGGATGTCTGTGAGATTTATACTGATGTTGAGGGCGTTCTAACGGCCGATCCCCGCCTGGTTCCCGAGGCATACAAGCTTTCGCGCATTGGCTACGAGGAGATGCTAGAGCTTGCTACGTCTGGTGCGAAAGTGATGGCTTCACGCGCGGTTGAACTGGGGCAGATATATGGGATGCCCATCCTTGTCGCATCGAGCACGGAGAATGTGCCGGGCACGCTCATCTGCAAGGAGGCGACGATGGAATTGCGTAACAAAGTGAGCGGTATCGCTCACGACACGAACGTCGCGAAAATAACGGTCTCAGGGGTTCCCGATCGGCCGGGAACCGCCAGGGATCTTTTCGAGCCTCTCGCCAAGGCCAATGTGAGTGTTGACACGATTGTACAGAATGTGGGCGTTGACAACGTCACTGATGTCACGTTCACCGTATCGAGAACGGACATGCTTAAGGCGCTATCCGTCATCGAGCCCGTGGCACGGAAGATTGGCGCCCGGGACGTGAGTCACGACGAGACGCTTGCGAAGGTGAGCATCATTGGCACCGGCATGCAGAATGCGCCAGGGTATGCCGCCCGCATGTTCACTGTGATGTACGAGCAGAACATCAATATCCAGTTGATAACGACGTCAGAGATTCGGATAACATGTATCATCAGCGAGGAGCGAGTCAGGGACGCGGTGCGAGCGCTGCACAAGGCGTTTGAGGTCGAGTTCAAGGAGCAGCAGGCATTGCAAGCGTAGACAGTCGCGTTGGAGGGATGTGGACCAGTGCCATATCAGGAGGACGAAGGTCGAACGAAGTTGGGGCGAAAGTTGTCCCGGCAGGCTATAGCTCTTGCCACCGAAGGCAGGTGGCAGGAAGCTGTTGCTACCAACAAGGCGATTATTGAGCGCTTTCCGGATGACGTTGCAGCATTCAACCGGCTTGGTCGGGCGTATATCGAGCTTGGCCTCTTTTCGGAGGCGATGGATGCGTACGAGAAAGCGCTCTCAATCGATAGTGGCAATAGTATCGCAGCGAAGAACCTGGAGAGGCTGAAGAGCTGGGCCGCTGTGGACCAACTGACGTCGCACAGGTCCCGGTCACTGGGCAGAGACTTCTTCTCCTCGACTGTCGGGAAGACTGGTGTTGTTGCGCTGACCAACATCTCCCGACTTGACCGCATCACATCGATTGGCGTAGGCGGAAGCGTGAGGCTGACGAGAAGAGGGCTGCAGGTGTTCGCTGAGGACGAAACGGGTGAGGTTCTGGGGGAACTGGATCCCAAGCACGGCGTTAGGCTGGCGAAACTGATGCAGGGAGGCAATCGGTACAGCGCGACGATCCTCGCCACCGGTGAGGTTGGGACGGAGTTACTTGTACGAGAGGAGTACCAGCACCCAAGCCTAGCTGGGCAGCAATCATTTCCCCCCACCCAGGCCGATAGACTCTATGGCCATCCGGGCTACGGGAATCCGGTCGAAACGCCCCCTATAGTCGAGGAAGGAAGGAAGATAATCGTGTCCTCACACGGGATGGATGATTCCGACTTCGAAGAGACATACGCAGATGAGGATGAGAAGGGATATTACGAAGGGTTCACGATGGTCGAGGAGCCTGACGAAAGAGAGGGTAGTATCGAGTGACAGGCATCGGGCTAATTAAGCCTATAGACATCGAACAGGAGATGCGGCGGTCGTATCTCGACTATGCGATGAGTGTCATCGTGGCGAGAGCCCTCCCGGACGCCCGCGACGGACTCAAACCTGTACAGCGGCGTGTGCTCTATGGCATGAACGAGCTTGGGCTTCGACCGAACTCTCCGTACAAGAAAAGCGCGCGAATCGTTGGCGATGTCCTTGGTAAGTACCATCCCCACGGTGACCAGCCCGTGTATGAAGCCATGGTGCGGATGGCACAGGACTTCTCTCTGCGCCATGTCTTGGTGGACGGCCAGGGCAACTTTGGAAGCATTGACAACGACCCTCCGGCGGCAATGCGGTATACCGAGGCGCGGCTCTCGCCTATCGCTGAGGAAATGCTTGTCGACCTCGACAAGGATACCGTTGACTTCGTGCCGAACTTCGATGACACGCTCAAGGAGCCGTCGGTCCTTCCCGCGCGTCTTCCGAACCTGCTCGTCAATGGAGCTTCCGGTATCGCTGTTGGCATGGCCACGAACATCCCTCCGCACAATCTCGGTGAGGTGTGTGATGCAATTGCATACCTTATCGATAACCCTATGGCTACCAACGAAGAACTGGGGCAGTTCGTCAGGGGGCCGGACTTTCCCACAGGGGCTATCATCCTTGGTACGGAGGGTATCCGCAGTGCATACAGCACCGGGCGGGGGAAGATTGTGCTGCGGGCGAAGGTGGAAGAAGTCTTAACCAAGAGCGGAAAGCATCAGATACTCGTCACAGAGTTGCCATACCAGGTGAACAAGGCGGCGCTCATCGAGAGGATCGCCGAGCTCGCTAGGGAGAAAAAGATCACCGGCATTCAGGAAGTGCGGGATGAATCGGATCGCGAAGGGCTCCGCGTTGCCATAGACTTGAAGAAGGACGCGCAAGTCGGCCGCATACTGAACAACCTCTATCGCCACACCGCCCTGCAGTCTACCTTCTACATCAACATGGTTGCCCTGGTGGAGGGCAAGCCTAAGACCATCGACCTCAAGGAAGCGCTTACATCGTATATCGATTTCCGCACGGAGGTCATTTCAAGGCGTTCCCGGTACGAGCTCGACAAGGCTGCCAAGCGCGCCCATATTCTCGAGGGTCTCCAGATTGCTCTCGACAACCTTGACGAAGTTATCGCACTCATCAGGAAGTCGGAGACCGTCGAGGCTGCACGCGAGGGTCTTATGACTAGATTCGGCCTTTCTCAGGAGCAGGCGCAGGCGATACTCGATATGCCATTGCGAAGGCTTGCCGGCCTTGAACGTGAAAAGGTTGCGGACGAGTACGCTGAACTTATCAAGACCATTGGCTACCTTGAGGGCCTGCTCGCAAATCCGAAGAAGATGCTACATCTGATTCGCGGCGATGTCGTTCAGCTCAAAGAGAAGTACGCTGATGCCCGGCGAACGGAAATTCGTGAAGAGGAAGCGACCGAGTTCAGCCATGAGGATCTTATCCCGCACCAGAAGGTGATTGTGACTATGACCGCCAGCGGGTTCATCAAGCGGCTACCGGCAAGCACGTACCGGGTTCAGCATCGTGGCGGTCGTGGAGTGATGGGTATGGTGACTCGGGAAGGCGACTCGGTGCAGCACGTGCTATCGGCGGACACTCATGACAGCATTCTCTTCTTCACTGGCCGGGGGCGAGTCTACAGTGTCAAGTGTTACCAGCTTCCGGAGGAGTCGTCACGTACAGCTAAGGGCACGGCTATCGTCAATGTTATTCCCGTTGAATTGAAAGACGAGATTACGGCGCTTCTTGCCGTGCCGCACTTCTCGACAGGCAAGTTCATGGTCATGGCCAGCAGGAAGGGCGTCGTGAAGAAGACTCCCCTGGAGCAGTTCACCTCGATCCGACGCACAGGTGTCATTGCCATCAATCTCCGCAACGAAGATCACCTCGTCTCGGCGCAGGTGGCGAGTGATCAGGACGAAGTTGTCTTGGTGAGCCGGAACGGCCTCGCCAACCGTTTCAAGGTGAAGGAGTTGCGGATCGCATCTAGGAGCAGTGGCGGTGTCAGAGGACTGCGGCTCGTTGGTGATGAGGTCGTTGGCATGGACAGAGTCTCGATAGATGCTTACCTGCTCACAGTGACGGAGAAAGGCTACGGCAAGTTGACGAGAGTACACGCGATTCCTGTGCATAAGCGTGGAGGGAAAGGTCTCCGGGTTCACAGGATAGGGCTTGAGACAGGAAAACTCTCGATTGCCCGACTCGTGCCGCCTCAGGGCTCCCTGGTCTTGCTCTCATCCAGCGGCAACGTTGTCGTGATTCCTATGGAGCAGATCTCTGTCCAGAGTCGCAATGCTAGGGGTGTCCGACTGATGAGCCTCGACCAGGATGAAACGGTTGTCTCGGTGGCTGCCACCGGTGACGTTGACGCGGCGACTGAATAGCTCGTCTGTCGGCTGCTGAGGAGGAAACGGATATGGAACTTGTCCTTGTACACGGCTCGGGCAACACTGGCACCGTCTGGAGGCACCAGACAGAGCATTTTCCTGAGGCTGACGCGCCCAATCTGCCGGGTCATCTGGCGCCCGGTTCCGCCTGTACAAGTGTCGATGATTACGCACGATGGCTGCACTCGTGGGTTGAGGCGGCGGGCTACTCACGGCCTGTTATCGGAGGGCATTCGTTGGGGGGTGCGATTGCCCTGCAGTATGCCCTTGACTATCCTCAGGATCTCGGCGGCTTGCTTCTCTTTGGCACGGGGGCCAAACTGCGTGTTGCTCCTCATGTGCTTGAAGCCCTTGAAAAAGGCACTGCTGAACCGGGCGCATGGCTTCGTGATTTCGTTGAGCCGCAGCTTCGGCGCGTCGTGGGTGTCTTTGGTGACTGGGGAGTGCGCTATTCGCACATCGAGAGGGAGCTGCGGGAGCAACTAGTCGAGGAGATTCGCGAGGTAGGTGCAGCCGTGCAGTTGAATGATTTCCTCTGCTGCGATAGGTTCAACGTGATGGAGCGACTGCATGAAATATCTGCACCCACGCTTGTGCTCTCTGGCAGCGAAGACATACTTACTCCTCCGAAGTACGGGACCTATCTAGCGCAGCACATCCCGGGCGCCCGTCAGCTCCTGATAGAGGGTGGTACGCACTATTTTTTCGCGGAGAAACCGGAAGAGACAAATCGCGCTATAGAAGATTTCTTGTGCGCACTACCTGTGTCCAGCGTATAGCCTCGCGCAGCTAGGTTCGCGCCGTTGCAACCCGCAGGCGTTGCAGCGCTCTGTCCGGCAGTCAGCAGTGGGTTCACCCGACTCCAGCCTTCGCCGCTCTCTTTTTAGATATTCCGGCGCAACGCCCGTGTCGATGTGGTCCCACGGCAGAGGTTCGTCCGGCGCACGGGCGCGTTGTGAGTAGTCCTCGATCGAAAGACTGCACTCTTGGAATGCCTGCAGCCACCGCTCGTACGAGAAGTATTCGGCCCAGGCGTCGAACCTGCAACCGAGTTGCCATGCCCTCAGTATGACAGCGCCTACACGCCTGTCGCCGCGTGAGAGCGCGGCCTCTACCTGACTTGAGCCGAACTCCGGCCAGGAGAGTCTTATCTTGCCCGAGCGAAGGCTATGCTTCAGGACTTCGACCTTTGTCGACACGAGGGCGGAGTCTTCCTGGCTGTCCCACTGGCACGGTGTATGAGGTTTGGGGACGAGAAGAGAGACGCTTGCATGGAGGCTCGTGAGTCGAGGCTCCCGGGCGAGGCGTCGAACCAAGTCGACAATCCCGTGCACGTCCTCCATTGTCTCAGTGGGCAACCCTATCATGAAATAGAGCTTCAGTTTCGTCCAACCGGCTTGCAGCAGGGCGTCCAGAGTCGTAAACACGTCATCCTCGGAAACGTTCTTATTGATGACGCGGCGTAGGCGCTCAGTCCCAGCCTCCGGCGCGAATGTGAACGAGCTGCTCTGTCTGCCGGGGAGCATCTGGAGAAGCCGCACTGATTCTGGCCCGGCTCTCAGGCTGGGCAGAGAGAGGGTCACGTTGTTGCGCCTGCACAGAGGCAACAGGTCGGTCACGAGCCCCTCAATGTCTGGATAGTCACTGGTACTAAGAGAGAGGAGTGATATTTCGCTGTAGCCGCAGTTGCGTATGAGTTCCTCACAGGCTGTGACTATTTCAGAGCGTGGGCGAGCCCTGGAGGGCCGGTATATCGTCCCTGCCTGACAAAAACGGCATCCCCGCGTACAGCCGCGCTGGATTTCGATGCTGCCGTAGTCGTGCACGGCCTCGACAAATGGCACAACGGGTCGCGTTGGTGGAGGAGGGAGAGTCCATGCTATGCGACGTGAGATAGTGACTGGTGCATCTCCTGTGGGTACAAGGCGACCAAAGGAGCCGTTTGCAGTATACTCGGGCCGATAGAGCGATGGCACATATATCCCTTTCAGTCTGGCGCATGCTGAAAGGAGGGCGGCCCGGTCATGTCTGAATGCCAGCAGCGTTTCAAGCAGTTCATCAAGGCCATCCTCAGCCTCGCCGATCATGAATACGTCGATGAAATCAGACATGGGTTCCGGGTTGACTGTGCAGCCTCCTCCTGCAATTACAACAGGATGGGAAGCCATGCGCTCTTCACGGTTGAGAGGGATACCTCCCAAATCGAGCACAGTGAGTACATTGGTGTACGTCAGTTCATAGCCTAGGGAAAAAGCCACGACGTCGAAATCCCGCAGCTCGTGGCGGGACTCCAGTGAGAACAGTCTTCGGTGGGATTGCCGCAGGACCTCTTCCATGTCTGCCCACGGCGCAAACACCCTCTCCGCAAGTACGTCAGGCCGCGAGTTGAACGCGTCGTAGAGCACCGGCAGCGCCAGGTTGGATGCTCCTACCTCGTAGACGTCTGGGTAGCAGAGTGCCACGCGCAGTGAGACGCTGTCCCAGTCCTTGAGGGTAGCATTCCACTCGCTGCCCGAATAGCGCGCGGGGCGCGAGACACGGTGGAAGGCGCAATCAGGGAAGTTCACGGTGTATACAAACTTTTTATTATAGAAGCTCGGGTGAGGAGGCTCAATTTTCCCCTCCTGACTTTGACTTGCCTAATCGCGCTATCTAGAATAGCAGACCTCAGTTGTGAAGGCTCTCGTACAGCGTGTATTAAAAAGCTCGGTCTCCATCGATAGTGAAGCCGTCGGGGTGATTGGGCGCGGGCTTGTCGTGCTGCTCGGCGTCGCCCGGGATGATACGACTGGTGATGCTGAATATCTCGCGCAGAAGGTCGCAAACATCCGGGTATTTCCGCGTGACGAAGCTGAATTCGACCTGTCTCTTCTGGATATCGAAGGCGAAGCGCTTGTAGTCAGCCAGTTCACGCTGATGGCTGATGCGCGGAAGGGGCGGCGCCCGAGTTTCGCCGACGCTGCGCCTCCGGAGATTGCCCGGCCACTGTACGAACATTTTGTCGCGACGCTCCATTCATTGGGTCTGCGGGTTCAGACGGGACGATTTCAGGAGTACATGCAAGTTGAAATACACAACGATGGCCCCGTGACCTTCATGCTCGAAAGTCGACCACGAAGGTGAGGTGGCAGCGACAGGTGACATTTACGAACGAAAAGGTGCTGCTATAATCGAGAAATGAACAGGAAGAGCAAGTTTGCCTGGTTATGGCTTGGCCTGCTTATTGCGGCCGATCTGGTTGTGCCGTGGTGTGTGGTTGGGCAGAACGGCACGTTCTCAGGACCGTTTCTCTTCTGGATTGTCTGGGCCGCTGTAGCTGTCGTCAGCATGTTCCTGCTATTCGCGAGGTGGTCAAGTTGAGCGGTGTTGCGTTGGCGTGGCTGGCTGTTGCTATCTACATCGTCCTCGGTTTCGCCATCGCGTTTGCGGCGCGCAGGCATGTCGGCGTCGGCATGAGCGAGTTCTTTCTCGCTGACCGCAAAGTAGGAGGGTTTGTCTCCGCACTCACGTACAGCGCAACGACGTACAGCGCATTCATGCTTGTGGGGCTGGCGGGACTGAGTTATGCAAGTGGAGTTGGGGCACTCGGCTTCGAGATGACATATCTGTGCGGCCTGTTTCTCGCCGTGTTCTTTCTGCCGCGTTTCTGGTTTGTGGGGAAGCGCTATGGGTACATAACGCCGATGGACATGCTTGCGGACCGCTATCAGAGTAAGACAGTTGGCGTGGTTGCGGCTGTCCTTGCGCTTGTGTTCCTCGTTCCATACAGCGCAGCCCAATTGCTGGGCATAGGACTCCTCCTCAACGGGTTGAGTGGGGGAGGCATACCGGTGTTGGTGGGCATCCTGGTTGCGACAATCATAGCGATAGCATGGTCGCGCATCGCTGGGCTCAGGTCCATCGCGTGGACAGACGCCTTTCAGGCGTTGGTCATGTTCATCAGCGCCTTGATTCTGCTCGTTGTTGTTTTCAGGGAACTGGGTGGGGTTGGTGCATTTGTGTCGCGCTTCGAAAGCGAGCATGCGGACCTGCTTACAATACCGGCCGGTTCGGGCCTGTGGAACATCAACATGTTCATCGGGCTAGCCTTGCCATGGTTCTTCTTCTGCCTCTCTAATCCCCAAGTGAGCCAGAGATTCTTCATTCCTGAGTCGGTCAGAGCTATGAAGCAGATGCTCGGAGGCTTTCTCGTGTTCGGCTTCTTCTACACCCTGATCGCGGTACTCTGGGGCTTTGCGGCCGTGCTGCTCGTGCCCGGGCTGTCTGATGCGGATACAGCTACGCCCACACTTCTCTCCCTGCCGTTCATCCCGACCGCGCTTGCTCTTATTGCCATGATTGGTATAGTGGCGGCCGCCGTGTCGACTATTGATTCGATCCTGCTGACCCTTTCCTCGGTGTGGGCGAGGGATGTGTACAGGGGTGTCATCAATCCGCGGGCGAATGAGACACAGGAATTGAAGGTTGGTCAGTGGGTCATACCGATCATGGCGCTGATTGCGCTGCTTTTCGCATGGCAGGCGTCAGCAAGGACAGGGCTAGATTTCATGATTGCTCCTCTCTCGGCCGCGGCCTCTGCAGGGTTGCTCATGGTCGTGCCGAGCATATTCGGGGCCTTCTTCTGGAAGCGCGCCACAGCTGCTGCCTCGATTGCGAGCATCATCTCCGGCGCCATACTGGTTCTTGTGCTCCAGGTTACCGGGCTGAGGCCGCTGGGATGGTGGCCCGGTGTATGGGGCCTTGCGCTGTGTGTTACGGTGTTCGTGGTAGTGAGCCTGATGACCCGCCCGCCCGCCGACAAGGCGGACGAGTTCATAGGCTACGTTGCGGAGCAGCTGTCTTCTGACAAGTACGTATAGAGCGCCAGCCGGTACTACTTCTGAGGCTGGCGTGCGACGATGCTGACCTTGGCAACCCTGACGAGGGCGCCTGACTCGGTCTTGAGTACTACGCTTGCGTCGGCGATTTCCTCGACTACTCCGTAGATGCCCCCGCTCGTAATCACCTTCGAGCCCTTCTTAAGGCTCATGAGCATCTCTTCCTGTTCCTTTTGGCGCTTTCGCTGCGGGCGGATAGTGAAGAAATACATGGCACCGAACATCAGGATGAAAAAGAGTATCAGTGGCAGAAGACCGGTGAGTTCTTCGCTCATTTAGGGTGTCCTCCTTATCGGAACATTCGTATTGTAGACGAGATGGCCCTGGAGTGCCCAGGGGCTGGACCGGTCGATAATGACGTCTACCATCTGTCCTGTCAGGTCTTCTTCAGCGCTGAAGAAGACTAGCTTATCCGTTCGCGAACGACCATACCACTTGCCCCTGCGTGTTCCCTCGACAAGTACCTGAAGGCATGCGCCCACCAGTTGCGAGTTTATGTCCCCCGCCACCTCCTTCTGGAGGCTCTCAATGCGGCGGAGCCGCTGGTGCTTGACGTCGGCGGGAACATTATCCTCAAACCGTCTGGCAGCGACTGTGCCCAGCCGGGGTGAGTAGGCCGCCACGTGCACCATGTCGAACCGGAGTTCTTCTAGTGTACGGTACGTGTTTTGGAATTGCTCGTCTGTCTCGCCGGGGAAACCAACGATTATGTCTGTGTTGAGAGATATTGAGGGGATAGATGCCCGTATGTATGCCACCAGCGCCTTGAAGTTCTCGACTGAATAGCCGCGTCCCATGGCTTGGAGTATTGCATTGTCGCCCGATTGTAGTGCTAGGTCGATGTGTTCACATACCTTGCCAAGTGTCGACATCGCATGTATCAACCGGGGACTCATGTCCTTGGGGTGGTTTGTGAGAAAACGGATGCGCCACAGGCCATCGATGTCCTGAAGCCTCTCGAGCACATTCGCGAGGTCGGGCCTGTCGGGGAGATCATGACCATACGAGTCGACATTTTGACCGAGCAGAATCACTTCCCTGGCTCCTTGTGACACTAGGCGCCGGACCTCATCCTCGATGTCTGTGGGTGGCCGGCTGACCTCGCGGCCACGAGTGTAGGGCACGATACAGTATGTGCAGAAGTTATTGCACCCCTGTATGATCGGGACATACGCTGATACCCCGGGTTCGATCCCGATGGTCACGCTGGAAGGACACTCGCCATCAGAAGGCCGCCTTATCAACGCACGATCCTCGACCCTCTCACACCATTCAGCGAGACGAGCGTAATCGCCAGGGCCGAAGAAGAGATCGACATGCGGATGTTGACGGTGTAGCCCGTTGTGGTCGCGCGACGCAAAACAGCCGGTCACTGCTATCCGCATGCCCGGCCTGTCTCTCTTGATCCCCTGCAGCAGACCGAGTGTACCTAACACTCTGTCTTCCGCACTCTGTCGCACCACGCAGGTGTTGAGGATAACCAGGTCTGCCGTATCGAATGATTTTGCCGGCTCGTAGCCATACAAACGCAGGAGTCCTTCCACACGATGTGACTCTGCCTTGTTCATCTGACAGCCGATAGTCCAGACGTAGTACTGACTCATATGCGGATATGTTTCCCCGAGGAGAGTCATATAGTAGAGTATGCGTTGATGCCAGACAAACGCAATAGACAGAGTGATCCCCATGAGGGCCATAGAGAGCGCCTGCGACAGAGGTTCCAGCGAAATGGACTCGCAGGCTTTCACGACTACGAGGTAATCGAACTACTGCTCACCCTGGCACGCCCCCGAGGTGACACGAAACGCGCTGGCAAAGGCGCTGTCTGTACGTTTGGAAGCGTACGTGGTGTTCTTGATGCGTCTCCTGCTGATCTTAGCGCTGTTGCGGGAATGGGCGATGCGAGCGTGTTTGTCATCAAGTTCGCGCGGGCGCTCGCCGAGTACTACTATGCTGAACGTATGCAACAGAACACGGTGTCTCTGGGGAATTCCCGTGAGGTTGTCGACTACCTGCGGGTCTCGATGGCGAGCCTTGACCGCGAGACGTTTGTAGTCGTCTACGTGGATGCCCAGAACCGTCCGATGGCGGTCGATGAGCTGTTCGAAGGGACGCTCACTTCAAGTGTTGTCTATCCTAGGGAGGTCTTCAAGAAGGCCTTGGAGCACCGCGCGGCAGCAATTATCTTGGCACACAATCATCCTTCCGGTTGTATCGAACCCAGTCCTGAGGATCGCCGGATAACAAGCGACCTTGTAGTCGCCGCTGGCTACATGGATGTTGATGTGCTCGACCATATTATCATTGGTGCGAACGGGCACTTCAGCTTTGCGGATCATGGACTGATTCGAGAATACCGCGAGCGTGCGCGTGATTTCCACGAGGGCCGTCGCGTTATCTAGCCTCTCTGTCGGCCCCTGTCGGAATAGATGCTCTTGCCACTCGTGCTCAGTGGTAAATGACCATGTCGGCATTGAGTCACTTCAGCTTCGCGGCTGCCACACCTGCCGTGTACATCATTCTGTTGTCGACGTTGTGATCAGGGGCCAGCTTGACGGCAGACCCGGGCGCGACGCCTAGGTCGATCGATAGATTGGTACACGCACATCGGGCCCGAGAAGTCGGTGTCTGTGTCCCGGTCGCGTCTGGCCCTCATCAGGCCTTCACACGTTGAGAAGCCGCAGGCGCCACAGTTGAACGGGCTCTCAGGCTTCTTGGGTTCGCCGGTCACGCCGAGCAGCACGACGCAGGAGGACTTCCGCACGTTGCGGGCGTCCCGCTGAAATGAAGCTCGGGCAGTATCGGGGTGATCACCTACGCATTTGTCTATCGCCTGCGCAAGAGTTTCCTAGGTCTGCGCCGTCAACTATCGGTGCACGTATCGCATCAACGCCCCGCGCCTTTGGAGCGGTGCACGCTGCAGCAGCAATGAGCGCGGCCTCTGTCCGTATTGCATTGTGTTCAGCTTCATCTGAGCCGGTTCTTGACATCCGTCTTGTCCTTCAGAGTTGTGAAGTGCCCGATACGTTGTAAGACGAGAGCAGTGGTAATTGCGCATGTGCTGTCTATCCCGAGATGCTGATGCTACAATGAGCCTCGATGATAGAGGTAATAGGCGCTTGTGTGAGAGCTTCAAGGGCGGTCAATCGACGAGGCTCGCGACGCGTTATCGCCCTCGTCGCGACGGGACTTCTTCTCCCGGCGATGTGTCTCGTCGGGTGTGGGCCCGATGTGTACTCGGAGACGATCAGCATATCTGCCGAGGCCGTTAACGAAAACGGTCTCTTTGCACGTGTCGAGTACCTGCAGGATGGCGAGGTAGCAAACTCCGTGTACCTGGTGGACGGTAATGGCGATGGGGTCATCGACGGAAAGTCGGGCCCTCTCGAGGAAGGTAACTGGCCTGCCGGCTGGGAGTGGTTTGATGATATGTACTCGGATGTTGTTGTGGGACAGACCACAATAGCCTTTGACGGCAACAAAGTCACAGTGACAGAAACCAAGACCTACGAGTTCATCGTCGGCGAGTACCAGTGCCGCGGCCTCGGCTGAATCGACCGCTGAAAGGAGGTGTTGTGACCGACGACTGCGTGTTCTGTCGGATAATCTCCGGCAACATCCCGTCAGACATGATCTATAAGGATGAGAAAGTCGTCGCTTTTCGTGATGTGCACCCTATCGCGCCGGTCCACATACTCATAGTGCCGCGCAGGCATATTGCAGGCGTAGGCGACCTAGCGCAAGAGGATGCTGGCCTAGTCGGGCACATGGTGTTGATCGCCAGGCGACTTGCGGAGCAGGAACAGATAGCGGAGAGCGGCTACCGGCTGGTCGTCAACTCCGGTGCCGATGGGGGCCAAGCGGTCATGCATCTGCATCTGCACCTCATCGGCGGAAGAAAGCTTGACGACAGCTTGGGCTAGAGGGTACGTACCTTCCTCTCGATGGCCTCGATGCTTGAGTCCGGTGTCGATGCACCGGCAGTCACTCCGGCCTTGAGCTTGTTTCTGAACCAGACGTCCTGCAGTTCATCTATGCTTTCAATGTGGTGAGTCTCCACTTTCGAGGAGCATGCTTCTGCAAGCCGTCGGGTGTTCGCGCTCTCTCTGCCTCCGACGACAAGCATGATGTCGACCCGGTTCGCGAGGTCCATGGCGGCTTCGAGTCGCCGCTGCGTTGCGTCACAGAGGGTATTGACGATGCGCAGCTCGTGCACCTGGCCTGTCAGCATCGTGCAGACTGACGCGGCGAATCTGGCAAAGGCATGCGCCGGTTGAGTTGTCTGCGCAATCACCGCTAGCTTCGAGGCGCCGCGCAGGCGACCGCTTGAGACAAGCGCAGCTCCATCTGTCGAGGCCATTGCTGGCGAGCCGGCCCAGCCCAAGAGTCCCTTGACCTCAGTGTGCCCAGAGTCGCCAAAAATGACAATTGTAAAGCCCTCGTGTGCCAGTTGTGCGCTGGTGGTCTGTGCCCTTGTGACGATTGGACACGTGGTATCCACTAGGTTGAAGCCGCGCTGTTTCAGAGCAGCGATCGTCTCCGGTGGCACACCATGAGCCGATATCACAACGGTCGGCCCAGTCAGTTCATCAGGATTGGAAACAGTTACGACGCCGAGAGCTTCGAGTTCGCTCATGAGGAGCCTGTTGTGCGCAACCGGACCGAGTGTCTCTATTCTGCCGCATTCCGTCGCCGCCTTGCGCAGCATTGCTACAGCCCGGCGTACACCGAAGCAGAGTCCGAGTTCTCGCGCCCGTTCAATCCGCATACGGTCCTCGTCTGTCTGGTGGCAGCAGGGCTGCGATCTGTCTCATAAGGTATTCGCTGCGTGCGGCGGCATCCGACCTAAAGTACCCCTCGGCTTGCGGCAGCATGATTGGCTTGCCCAGCA